>NZ_JBFHQR010000001.1:0-58932 GCF_041592135.1 Porticoccus sp.
CGCTTCAGGGCGATTGGGCGGGATGATTTTCTGGCCATGGGGGGCGAATTATGAGCACTTCCGGATTGGTGGTGGAGCGCCCCGGGGTATTGACCCTGATTCAGGATGCCGGGCGCAGCGGTTGCCAGCGCCTGGGGATCACCACCGGTGGTCCCGCCGATCCACTGGCCTTTGACTGGGCCAATCGCCTCTGTGGCAATGGTCCCGGCGCGGCCGCCCTGGAATTGTCGGTGGGGGGGCTGGCGCTGAGTGCCGAGGTGGCGACCCGTGTCGCCCTGTGCGGTGCTTATATGCCGTTCAGTATCAACGGACGGATTCTCCCATCCTGGTGCAGTTACCAGGTTAATCCCGGTGACAGGATCGAAGTCGGTTTTGCCCGTGCGGGGGTGCGCGCCTACCTGGCGGTGGCCGGCGGCCTGGACCTCCCGCCAACCCTGGGCAGTGTCGCGACGGTGGTGCGCGAGGGCCTGGGCGGATTGCACGGCACCAAACTGGCCGCAGGTGATCATCTGCCCTGCGGTGATGCGGGGGAGGGCGATTGCCTCCGGGTGCCGGCCGGATACCGCCCGGTCTACACCAAGCGGGTACTGTTGCGGGTGGTTACCGGCTACCAGTACGAGACTTTCGATGAGGAGCAACAACAGCGTTTTTTTGCCTCGGAGTACCGGGTGTCCGGGCAGTGCGATCGGATGGGCTATCGCCTGGAGGGGCCCGCTGTGCATTGTGAACTGCCGGACATGTTATCCGAAGGCATCTGTCTCGGGGCCGTCCAGTTGCCGCCGGACGGCCAGCCCATTGTGTTGATGTGCGACCGGCAGACCATTGGCGGCTACCCCAAACTGGGGTCGGTGATTTCGGTCGATCTGGCCCAGCTGGCACAGTTACCCCCCGGCGGCAAGGTCAATTTTGCGCCGATCAGTGTGGAGCAGGCCCGCCAGGTCAGGATGATGGCGACCCGGCAGTTTCAGCAGCTGAGTCCGGAGGTGTGTTGATGGCGAAGTACTTCAAAGGGACATACCGGTCATGAACGTCGACGCCGACCTATTGCTCAGCCAGCGTATCGAACAGTTGCTGGTGGAGCGCAATCTGCGCGGCATGGCCGACCTGCGGGCGCACCTGAAGCCCGGTTACTGCCTGCGAGCGGCACAGTTGCTGCGGGATTGCCGCGGCCCGGCATTGATCGGCACCGGTTTCCCGGTGCTGGATACCTTTGAAACCGACGGGCCGGCCGGGGCCATTGCCCTCTACCGGGTTCTGGAGGCGCTGGGGTCAGAGCCGGTGCTGGTCTGTGGTGAACAGCTGGCCAATGCCCTGGCAGGAGACTATCGGGTAGAGGCCATGCCCCTGGGGCCAGTCCCCGGGCTGATAGACAAGGTCAAGGAAGTGGTCGGCCGCATCGACCCCGAATTGCTGATCAGTATTGAACTGCCGGGGCGGGCGGCGGATGGCCGCTACTACAATATGAGGGGAGAGGACATCAGTGAACACTGCTTCTGTTTTGATGATTTTCTCAGTGTGTTGGCCTGTCCCTCTGTCGCCATCGGCGACGGCGGCAATGAAATTGGCATGGGCAACGTGGTTGGCGGCCTGGCCGGGCTCGACATTATCCCGGCGGCCACCTGCTGTGATGAGCTGGTGATTGCCGATGTGTCCAATTGGGCGGCCCACGGCCTGGTGGCCATGCTCAGTTACTGGAGTGGCGAGGATTATCTGGCCCGTTGGGATAATCGCCTTGTGCTGGAGTATTTGGCGGTCAGGGGCAGTGTCGACGGTGTGACCCGTGAAAACACCCTGTCCGAGGATGGCCTGCCCTGCGAGAGTGGCAAGCTACTGGTTGAGGCCTTGCAGCAGCTGGTGGCAGAGGCCAGGTCGGCTCCTTAAGAAGACGGGATTTATCTTTGCCTGCCTGCGGGGCCACTGCTAAGATCAGCCGCTTTTCCCGGGCCGGGCTGGTTGGCAAGCTTAGAGAGCTGAGTGAACGATGAGCACAGTATTTTTGAACGGTGATTACCTGCCCATGGAGGAAGCCCGCATTTCACCCATGGACCGGGGCTTCCTGTTCGGCGATGGCATTTACGAGGTGCTGCCTTCCTACCGGGGCAAAATGATCGGTTTTGACCTGCATCTGGCGCGCATGAACAATGGTCTGGCTGCCATTGGCATCGAACTGGGTTGGAGCAATGCCCGCTGGCGGGAGCTGTGCGACACCCTGATCGATGCCAATGGCGGCGGCAACCTCGCGCTGTACCTGCAGGTCAGTCGCGGCGCTGACACGCGCCGCTTTCACGCCTACCCGGAAAATGTCACGCCGACGGTGTTCGCCTTTACCTTCGAAATCCCCGCGGAGCCGGTGGCCGACAAGTCCCGCGCAGCCTATCGGGTGGTGACGGATCGGGATCTGCGCTGGGAGCGCTGCCATATCAAATCCACGGCACTGCTGGGCAACGTGCTGCATTTCCAGCAGGGCTACCAGCAGGGGGCCGATGAAACCCTGTTGTTCAACGAGCGGGATGAACTCACCGAGGCCAGTGCCTGCAACGCCTATATCGTCAAGGATGGGGTGGTGATCACCCCGCCGCTGGACAACCACAAGCTGCCGGGTATCACCCGTCACATTTTGCTGGAGCTGCTGCGCAAGGACGGCCGCATTCCGGTGGAAGAGCGGGCGGTGACCAAAGCGGAAGTGTTCAATGCCGACGAGGTCTGGGTCACCAGTTCCTCCAAGGAGGTGGTGCCGGTGATCGAGGTGGATGGCAAGCCTGTCGGCAATGGCGAGATCGGCGATGTCTGGCTGCTGGCCCAGCAGATCTATTCTGCCGGTAAGTACGACTACTGACACGCCACACTGTTACCGGAGCAACGACGAAACCCTATATGTCCAGACCTGCGAAAGCCCTGATTGATCTCGATGCCCTGCGCCACAACGTCGCGCTGGCCAACGGTCTGTCCCCCCATTCCGGCACCATGGCCATCGTCAAGGCCAATGCCTATGGCCACGGTGCGGTAGCGGTGGCGCGGGCGATTGAGGAGATGGTGCCGGCGTTCGGGGTGGCCTGTCTCGAGGAGGCGCTGGAGTTGCGGGAGGCGGGCATCGCCAAGCCGGTCTGCCTGATGGAAGGGGCTTTCTGTCCCGATGAAATTGCCGTCGCGGCAGAGCATGATTGCTGGCTGTCGGTGGTCAACCGGGAGCAGTTGCAGGCCCTTGTCGCCGCCAGACTGAGCCGACCGGTCAAGGCCTGGCTGTGGGTGGACAGCGGCATGCACCGCCTGGGCATCCGGCCCGAAGAGATTGTTGACAGCCATGCCGCGCTGAACGCCTCGAGCAATGTCGCGGATGGCATTGTGCTGGCGACCCATTTTGCCTGTGCCGATGAGCTGCACAACGACTTCACCCGACAGCAGCTGTCGCGTCTGCAAGCGGGCATGGCGGGGCTGCCAGAGCAGCCCAAAGTGCCCCTCAGTCTGGCCAATTCCGCCGCGCTGCTGGCCTGGCCCGAGTGCCGTGCCGACTGGAATCGCCCCGGCATCATGCTCTACGGCAGCTCACCCTTTCCCCAGTCCCACCCGGAGGCGGACAAGTTACAGCCGGTGATGACCCTGGTGTCTTCAGTTATAGCCCTCCGGGATGTGCCGGTCGGCGAGTCGGTGGGGTATGCGGCGCGCTGGCGTGCCGCCCGGCCCAGCCGCATCGCCACGGTGGCCATCGGTTACGGCGATGGCTATCCCGTGCACGCCCCGGATGGCACCCCTGTGCTGGTCAAGGGGCAGCGCTGTCCGCTGGTGGGCAGAGTGTCCATGGATATGATCACCGTGGATGTGACGCAGCTGTCCGAGGTGACGCTGGGGGATGAAGTGGTGCTGTGGGGCAGGGGGTTGTCGGTCAACGAAGTGGCCGACAGCGCCGGAACCATCAGCTATGAACTGCTGACCCGTATGCCCCGGCGGGTGCCACGCATTTATTCCGCGTAGCTTTTATTCCCAGTCACTTGTATTCCCAGTCACTTTTATTCCGAGTCACTTTCCCGCCGTGGCTGGCGAAAACCCAGCTGGAGGCCCGCCGTCAGGATCAGCAAGCCTGTCAGAATCCCCGCCATACCCTCGTAGGCGGCATGGTGCCAACCCAGTTGACGCCACAGCAAAGCGCTGGCCAGGCCGCCCATAATTGCCGCCAGGCTCAGCCGGGGCGAGGGCCTGGCGCCCACACAAAGCGCTAACAGCAGCGGCGCAAAGGCACTGGCCAGTCCCGACCAGGCCAGCACCACCAGGCTGAACACGCTTTGACTATTGCCCAGGGCCCACAGTAGTGCCGCCAGTGTCACCAGGACGGTGACAGCTTTCATGAAGCTGGTGTGCTCGATCCGGTGAGGTAGCAGGTCGTGGGTGATGGCCGCCGAGCAGCCCAGTACCAGCGAATCGGCGGTGGACATGGTGGCGGCGAAGATGCCCGCCAGTACCAGCCCCACCAACACTGGCGGGAACAGCGCCAGAGCCATGGTGGGCAGTGCCAGCTCGGCGTCGAAACTGCCGCTATCACTGAGGTAGACCCGGGACAGCATGCCGACGGCGGTGGCCATGGCGTAGAACAGCAGATACCAGAGGTAGTACCAGCAGCGCGCCCGGTTCATCTGCGCGCTGTCCTTCAGGCTCATGAAACGGATCATGATGTGGGGCTGGCCTATCACCGACAAGCCGGCGAACATCCAGCTGGCGGCAAATAACAATCCACCGGCCAAACCTGGCAGGGCGAGGTCGGAGGGGAACCAGTTGAGGAACCCCTGTACGTCGGACATCGCCGCATAGGCCCCCGCACTGCCCCCCAGCGCGGTCGTGGCGGCGATGAGCAGCAGGCCCATGGCAACCAGCATCACCATGGACTGGGCGGCATCGGTCCAGATGGAGGCGCGAATGCCACCAGCATAGCAGTATAGGCAGACCAGGCTGGCGGATAGCGTGGCGCCGGCCCAGGCTGGCCACTCGAACAATACCTGTAAGGCCTTGCTGCCGGCCACCAGCTGGGCGCTGGCGTAGGCCAGCAGAAAGACCAGCGAAATGATGCCCATGCTGCGCTGCAAGCCGTTATGGCTGCCGCCATACCAGTTGCTGAGGACGCCCGCATAGCTGACTTCTGCCGTTTTCGGCGCCTGTTCCCGCAGGCGTCGGTGCACAAATTGCGAGGCCAGGAAATCGCCGGCAATCCAGCCCAGCATCAGCCAGACGGCGGAGAGACCGGCGGTGTAGGTGTAGCCGATCACACCGATAAACATGTAGCCACTGTTGTTGGTGGCCACGGCGGACAGCCCCACCAGCCAGGGCTGCACACTGTTGCTGGCGAGATAGTAATCCTGTTTGGTGCCGCGACTGCGCCTGGCGGACAGCAGCCCGACCAGGGTAAACATCAGCAGAAAGCCGATAAATGAGACGATCAACCGGGCATCTCCACATGGAGTACCTGGCCACGTACACGGGTGGGCAGGTCGAGGGTGAGATGGGTCATTTCCAGTGGATAACGCCGTGCCAGCTGTTTGCTCAGTGCCAGAAAGGGCGCCCGTCCGCTATCGGCCAGCACCAGTTGCCCGCCGCCCTGGTGTGCCAGTTGCAGGCAGAGTGTTTCGATGTGGCGGGCTATTTCCGCCGTGTAGCAGATATCCGCCCCGATCAGCAGGTCCACCGGTTGCAAGTCCCAGCTTCCAAGCTCCTGCACGCTGCAATGGTGGATCGGCACGCGGGTGGCGTTGTGTCGGCACAGGAGTTCCTGATAGGCAAACACGTTGCTGTCGATATCCGTGGCGGCGACCTCCACCCCGCAGTGTTTTTGCAGGTAGAGCCCCCCGAGTCCCCAGCCGCAGCCTAATTCGATTGCACGGGCAATCCGGGCGTCCAGATAGTTCGCCAGATAGTGGATCAACAGATAGCTGGATCGCCAGATGCGGGAGCCGAACTCACAGGGTGTGTGACCCTGCTCGCGCAGTTCCAGCACCTCAGGATGATTGGGTTTGAGGGCCTTTACGCCCTGTACGTAGAACTGCTTGTGCGGACCCTTGAGGGTTTCGGTGACGGAATGCATTGCCCGCTACACCGCCAGGCAGATGGCGCGGCCGTGATCGTGGACCTCAACCAGGCATTGGTGCAGGCTCTTGATGGCGTCTTCCCAGTGCGCCTCATTGATCACGAACTGCATGTCCACCTGGCGCATGGACTGGTGCATGGCCAGTACGCTGATGTCCTGTTCCGCCAGCGCCGCCACGGTTTTCGCCAGCAGGCCGGGAACCTGCATGTCGCTGCCGATGGCGGAGACAATGGCCACTTCCTGCTGGTTGATTTCCGCCTCGGGAAAGGTTTCTTCCAGTGCCCGGCAGATGCGCTTCACCGTCTTCAGGTTGGTGGAGAGGTAGTGGGTGATGGTGTTGGCGTTGATGTCCTTCGAGATGACATGGGCGCGGAAACGCTCGATCACGTCCAGGATGGCGCTGTCGCAGCGGCTGTAGTTGCCGGCCATATCCTGGTTGAACAGCTCGATGGCGAACACGCCGCGGCAGCCGGCGATGATCTCCACGCAGGGGGTGTCGCTGACATAATCGCTGGTGATCAGGGTGCCACTGTGCTCCGGTTCAAAGGTGTTTTTCACCCGCAGCGGAATCTGCTTCTGGCGCAAGCCCTTGGCGGCCTTGGGGTGAATGGCCTCCATGCCGAGGTTGGCCAGCTGGTCGGCCACGTCGTAGTTGGTGCGGCCAATCGGCACCGCTTTTTCATCGCCCACCACCCGTGGGTCGGCGCTGCTGAGGTGGAACTCCTTGTGGATGACGGCCTCGCGGGCGCCCGTCATCACCGCCAGGCGACTGAAGGTCATTTCACTGTAACCCCGGTCGAAGGTGGACATCAGCCCCTCACCGGTGTGGGCATAGCCGGTGACAATGGGCAGTTCAGACGCCAGGTCCACCCCTTGAAATACCGTTTCAATGCGCTCGTCCAGAGACATGTGGCGGCTGCTCTGCCAGCCGGTCAGGTCCACAAAACGGGCGTTGATACCATCCCGCTGCAATAGCTGGGCGGTATTCCAGGTGCTGTGGGCCTCGCCGATACTGGCGAGCATCTCCCGCACCGTGTCCAGGTGGACCTCCAGGGCAAAGTGGCCGTGCTGGCAGAGTTTCTTGAGATCGGTGAGGCAGCGCTCCGCCTCTTCCAGCCGATTGCCAATGAACTGATTGGCAGCCGTCAGCAGTGGCTGTTCGGGGAACAACGCTTGGTTGATGGCAAACAACTGTTCTTTCAAGGCGGCCAGCAGCTCCTGCCAGCTGTCGTCTTTGACGCCATTGGCAAAGGACGCGAACACCCCGGGTTGCCCGGTTTTCTTGTGCTCGAGCAGTTGGTCGGTGATGCCACCATAGGCGGATACCACAAAGATGCGTTGGTAGCGGTCCTTGCCTGCGGGCCTCAGGATGATATTGTCCCTGACGGCGGCGTAGTTGCTCATGGAGGTGCCGCCGATTTTTTCCACACTGTGAAAACCCATTAAAAACTGTCTCCTTTTTTCGGGCTGGTATCGCTGGAATACGTTGCTTGTCCCGTGCTTACGCGCCGATGGTCTCCGCTTCCAGCTCATAGGCGCCGTCGGCGTTGTGTACTTCCTTGCCGTTCAGGGGCGGGTTGAACACACAGGCCATTTTCATCTCTGAAAAGGCTCTCAGGGTGTGGCGGTCGTGTTTGTCGAGCACGTAGAGTGTGCCGGGGGTAATAGAGTGAACCTTGCCGTCATCGAGGGTTTCCACTTCCCCTTCACCGGATAGGCAATAGACGGATTCAAGATGGTTTTGGTAGTGCATATTGAAATCTGCACCGGCATAGATGGTGGTGATGTGAAAGGAAAAGCCCATGTTGTCGTCCTTCAGCAGCATCCGGGTACTTTCCCAGTTGCCGTCGGGGGAGACGATGCGGCGGTTGCTTTGTTCGGCGTATTGCAGGTGTCTGACGATCATGTTGGTCTCAATCTCAAATAAATTGGCCGATACCCGCCATCGCTGGTGTGGGTGTCGGTATGGAAAGCAGGGTAGGGTTAGCTGGCGATCTGCTTGACGTTAAAATATTTCTTTTGGGGTGGAATGGAATCTTCTCCCGCGCAGACCTCGCAAATGGCATTTTCGATAATGTCGATGCCGCGCTTGAGGTTCTCCTCGCCAATGATCAATGGGCAGAGCAGTTTGACCACCTGATCGTCGGCACCGCTGGTTTCGATGATGAGCCCCTGTTTAAAGGCGCGACGGGTAATTTTCTCCGCCAGCTCGCCATTGACGCAATTGATACCCCGGAACATGCCGCGGCCGCGGGTGGTGAAGTTGCCGTCGCCGTACCGGTCGACGATGGCCTGCAGCCGCTGGGCGACGTATTCCCCTTTCTTTTTCACCGACTTGGAGAACTCGTCGTCGGACCAGTAGTGGTCGATGGCGGCCTTGGCGGTGACAAAAGCAAAGTTGTTGCCGCGAAAGGTGCCGTTGTGCTCGCCTGGCTTCCAGTGGTCCAGCTCCGGGCGGAACAGCACCACCGCGAAGGGCAGGCCGTAGCCGCCGAGGGACTTGGACAGGGTGATGATGTCCGGGTAGATGCCGGCCTCTTCAAAGCTGAAGTAGGTGCCGGTGCGGCCGCAGCCCGCCTGGATGTCGTCCACGATCAGCAGCACGTCGTGTTTGCGGCAGACCTTTTCCAGATTGCGCAGCCAGTCGAAGCTGGCGGCGTTAATGCCGCCTTCGCCCTGTACCGTTTCCACGATGACGGCAGCGGGCTTGTCGATACCGCTGCTGGAATCGGTCAATACCTTGTCCAGGTAGACGGTGGTGTCGATGTGGTCGCCCAGATAGCCGTCGTAGGGCAGGCGACTGGTGCCGCTGAGACTGACGCCGGCGGCTCCGCGGTGGTGGGAGTTGCCGGTGGCCGCCAGTGAGCCGAGGCTGACGCCGTGAAAGCCGTTGGTAAAGGCAATAATATTTTCGCGGCCGGTGATGTTGCGAGCCAGTTTCAGGGCCGCTTCCACAGCATTGGTGCCGGTGGGGCCGGTAAACTGCATCACATAGTCCAGCTTGCGGGGCTTGAGAATCTTCTCATTAAAGCTCTCCAGAAATTCGCCCTTGGCTTTGGTGTGCAGGTCGAGACCGTGGGTAATCCCATCCCGATGGATGTAGTCCAGTAATTTTTCCTTGAACAGCGGATTGTTGTGGCCGTAATTGAGTGTGCCGGCGCCGGCCAGGAAGTCCAGGTACTGGTTGCCTTCCTCATCGTAGAGAAACTCGCCCTGCGCCTTGTTGAAGATGCGGGGAAAGGAGCGGGCATAACTCTGAACTTCGGATTCGATTTCTTCAAAAATTTTCATGATGGGGTTTCCTCTCCCTGAGTGATGGACGAAGTCTTGCCGACTTCCGCTTGCGTAAAGGGGCCAATCCTGACGAGGATTTCCGTGTCGTGCTGGCCGTGAAAATGTTTGTCTCGGTCAAACAGTGGCGTACTTTTAAGGGTCGTACCGAGACGCTCGGCCAGGCGCCGAAACAGTGACCAGGAGGCGTCGTTTGATGCCGTGATGGTGGTTTCCAGGTGGGTAACCTGCTGGCACTGGGGGCGCAGGAGTATTTCCTGCAACATTTGACCGGCCAGGCCGAGACCTCTGGCGCGCTCGTGGACGGCCACCTGCCAGATAAACAGGGTGTCGGGCCGCTCCGGCACCAGATAGCCGGAAATAAAGCCCACCAGTACCCCCTCTTGTTCGGCGGCGACCGAGGTGCTGTGAAAATGGGTGCACTGCAGCAGATTGCAGTAGACGGAATTCTGGTCCAAGGGGGGGCACTGGGCGATCAATTGATGTACCTGTGCGCCGTCCTCCGCCAGGGGTGGGCGAAGTGTTATTTCGTGACTCATGCTGATTAAGCTCCCGGTTAAATAATATATACAGCTCAAATTATTATTGTTTATGGAGTCAGCAAATATTCATTTTAGTTTCAATATGTGATTGATATATTGTTTCCATATCCGAATTTAAATGTTTAGAGATCGAAACATTGTACAGGATATCGGCAACCAGTCCAAATGAGCCCTGGCAACATTGGGCTATACTGGCCCGTCCGCAACACCGGGGGAACGTATTGGAATCCATCGAACAGGTACTGATTGCCCTGCGCCGGGTGATCAGGGCGACCGATTTGTATTCAAAGCATCTGGCAAAGACCAGTGGCTTGACGGCGCCGCAGATTCTGCTGTTGCAGGCCATTCGCGACCGCGGCCAGGTGACCATCGGCGAGCTGGCGGGGGATATCAGTCTCAGTCAGGCGACGGTGACCACCATTATCGATCGGCTGGAAAAGCGGGGACTGGTTTACCGGGAGCGCTCCACCGCCGATAAGCGCAAGGTGCACGCGCATTTGACCGAGCGGGCCGTGGAGGTGTTGCGGCATGCGCCGAAGCCGCTGCAGGAGCACTTTGCCCGGCAGTTTGAAGCCTTGCAGGAGTGGGAGCAGAGCATGATTTTATCCTCTCTGCAGCGGGTTGCCGGGATGATGGATGCGCAGCACATTGACGCGTCGCCGATTCTCGATATCGGCATGCTGGATCGCTCCTCCAACCCGGTTGAAAAACCTGAGGGATAGGGGCGGGGAGAGGTGCGGTGGGCACGTTAATGTCCACCGCGGTTTGAATCAGTCAATCAGGCCGTACTGGTCGCGCAGGACCTCAATGATTTCAGCTTTGGGGTTGTCCGGCAGATGCAGTTTGGCACCGGTGATGCGCTCGGCGATGCTCACGTAGGTGTTGGACACTGCCATCAGTACGGAGGGGGGCAGGTCGTTGTATTGGGCCAGCGCCTTGCGCTCTTCCATGCGATCCTTGTTGAGCAAGATGTCCGGGTCGGGGAAATGGTTGAGCAGCAGTTGCCGGAAACCCTCTTTCGAGTTCTCCACCACCTGGCCTTCCCGGTAACTGGGGCCGTCCCAGATGCGGGATGAGTCGGGGGTGCCCACCTCGTCCATGTAAATCAGTTTGCGCTGGCCGCTGCTGTCGGTGACGTAGCCAAACTCGAATTTGGTGTCCACGAAGATCTGGTCGATGGCCGCCAGGGCCTCACTGATCACCTCAAAGCCTTCCCTGAGCAGGGTTTCATAGCGATCGATATCGCCGAGGCTGCGGAAGTTGAAGGCCTGGTAGTTGTTCTCGATATCCGCCCGGGAGATATTCACATCGTCCGCTGCGGGGATGCCCGGCAGATCGGTCATGATGCCCTTGGTGGAGGGGGTGATCAGCAGTTCCGGCAGCTTCTGGTCTTTCTGCAAGCCGTCTGGAAGCTGGATGCCGCAGAATTCCCGCTCGCCCTTCAGGTAGGCGCGCCACATGGAGCCGGTGATGTACTGGCGGCAGATGGCCTCGATCATCACCGGTTCCGCCTTTTGCACAATCCACACCAGCGGGTGGGGGATGTCCAGAATATGGCTGTCCGCCAGGCCCTTTTCCCGGAACAGGTGGAACCAGTGGTTTGAGATGGCGTTCAGCGCCGCGCCCTTGCCGGGCACACCATCCATGCCACCTTCGCCGTGCCAGATGCAGTCAAAGGCGGAAATGCGGTCGCTGATCACCATGATGGCTAGCGGGGCATCGGCAGCCACGTCGTAGCCGCGCTCCTCGATCAACCGGCGGCTGTCGGCTTCGGTGAGCCAGTAGACGGAACGCACCTTGCCGCTGTGAACCGGGGCATGGGTACGAATGGGCAGGTCGTTGTTGACGGCCAGCACTTTGTCAGCAAGATTCATGGCGTTGTGTCCTGTCTTCGGCAGGGTGGTGCGGTCTCTGAACGGATGATCCGATGGCCCTGCGCGCCTGTATTCAGCCCGGTACGATGGTTTATACGGGGTTGCCAAAGGGCGGGAATTCTACCAGATCAATGGCGCCGCACCAGATGCGCCGCCGTAATTGTGGTGAAATTGTGGTCAGTCCGGACGCAGGGCGTATTTGCCGCTGCCCAGCAGCGCGATGGCAACGGCCCCGAGCAGGTACATGCCCTGCAGTTCCAGCGCCCAGCCGCCGTTGTCGGTCAGCGTGAACAGCTGTGGAATGTGCACCAGCAACATGGCGAACAGCATATTGATAACGATGATGATGGCCCCCAGCCGGTTGAAGTAGCCGAAGATGATCATCAGGGGGGCGAGCACCTCTCCGATATAAACCAGATAAGCCAATTCTCCGGGCAGCCCGAGGTGACCCAGTTTGTCGGCAATAAAGTCCAGTATTCCGGGGTTGAGAATTTTGGCAACGCCGTGCAGCAAAACCAGTATACCGAGACCCAGGCGCAGAATCAGGGTTGCCAGTGATTGGTAATAGCTCATGATCCTTTATCTCCCACAGGGCGCAAAAAAAAGTCGCAGAAGGATAGTAGCAGTGGTCATGGTGCTTTGACATCCATGGCCGTCAGTTTCTTGGTCCGTCTCAACCTTCAAGGTATGATGGCGCCCGTATTTCGAATCGATGCCCGGTGGGGCAACTAGTGGAGACTGGCAATGATTATCAAACCGAGAGTCCGCGGCTTTATGTGTATCACCACCCATCCGGTGGGCTGTGAAGCCAATGTGCAACAGCAGATTGACTACGTCAAAAGCCAGGGTGCCATCGACGGCCCCAAGCGGGTGCTGGTGATCGGGGCCTCCACCGGCTATGGCTTGGCGGCCAGAATCACCGCCGCTTTTGGTTGCGGTGCCGCTACCCTGGGTATTTTCTTCGAGAAGGAAGGTGTTGAGAAAAAGCCGGGCACTGCCGGCTGGTATAATTCCGCGGCGTTTCACAAGTTTGCCGAGGCGGAAGGGCTCTATGCCAAGAGTATCAACGGCGACGCCTTTTCCGATGAAATCAAGCAGAAGACCATCGATACCATCAAGGCCGACCTGGGACAGGTGGATCTGGTGATCTACAGCCTGGCATCGCCGCGCCGCCAGCACCCGAAAACCGGGGAGCTGTTCAACTCCACCCTGAAGCCGGTCGGCAAAAACGTCACCTTGCGCGGCATTAATACCGACAAGCAGGAAATCCAGGAATTCTCCCTGGAGGCCGCCACCAACGAGGAAATCGCCAACACCGTGGCCGTCATGGGTGGTGAGGACTGGCAGATGTGGATGGATGCCCTCAATGAGGCCGGCGTGCTGGCGGCAGGCGCCAAGACCGCGGCCTTCACCTATGTGGGCGAAAAAGTCACCTGGGATCTGTACTGGGACGGCACCATCGGCCAGGCGAAGAAAGACCTGGACAAAAAAGTGATCGGCATCCGCGAGAAACTGGCCGCTATCGGCGGCGATGCCCGGGTGGCCGTATTGAAAGCGGTGGTCACCCAGGCCAGCTCGGCCATTCCGATCATGCCCCTGTACCTGTCTCTGCTGTTCAAGGCGATGAAGGAGGATGGCAGTCACGAAGGCTGCATCGAGCAGCTGTACCGCCTCTACACGGAGTGCCTGTACAGCGACAGCCCGCGCATGGACAGCGAAGGGCGCATCCGCGTCGACGAACTGGAACTGCGTCCGGAAATTCAGCAGCGGGTGGCCGATGACTGGTCGCGCATCACCTCCGAGAACATTCCCGAGCTGACTGATTTCAAGGGCTACCAGCACGAGTTCCTGAAACTGTTCGGTTTTGAGATCGACGGCGTTGATTACGAGGCCGAGGTGGACCCGGTTGTGCCCATCAAAAACCTGGTGTAATGCCCGGTGAGGTACGGATTGCATGCCGGCGCGGGACCGTCGGCTTGAAACAACTGTCCCCGCTGGTGGGGCGCCTCACCGCGCCCAACGGCAATCTGATGACCGGTCCCGGCACCAACAGTTACCTGGTGGGACGGGAGCGGTTGGCGCTGATCGATCCGGGTCCGCTCATTGACGACCACATTGAGCAACTCCTGGTCGCCTGTGGCGAGCGGTTGCACTGGATTCTGGTCACCCACACCCACCCGGATCACTCCCCCGCGGCGAGCATCCTTGCCGAGCGCACCGGTGCCCGGTTGCTTGGCTGTGTGATGGAAGACGATGGTCACCAGGACCGCAGCTTTCAGGTCAAGGAAAACCTCAGCCATGGCCAATTGTTGGCAACGCCGGAATTTACCCTGGAGGCCATCCACACCCCCGGCCATGTGGCCAATCAGTTCTGTTTCCTGTTGCGGGAGGAGGGGATGCTGTTTTCGGGGGATCACATCATGCAGGGATCGTCCGTGGTGATTATCCCGCCCAGTGGGGATATGGCCGACTACATCCACGCCACAGAAACCTTGATGGATTACCCGATTCAGGTTATCGCTCCGGGGCACGGTGAGTTGCTCGACAGGCCCCGGCAGGTGTTGCAGCAGATTGTCGCCCATCGCCTGGAGCGGGAGCAGCGGGTGCTCGGGGCGCTGATCAGGCTGGGAGAATCCGGTCTTGACCGATTGTTGCCCGAGGTCTACAGCGAGATTATCCCCGAGCTTTTGCCCATGGCCAGGCTGTCGCTCTGGGCGCACCTGCTGAAGCTGGAAAAAGAGGGCCGGGCCTGCAAACGCATCGCCAGCCATTGGGCTCTCGGGGAGGAACACTGGGTGTTGTCCGGCAGATAAAAGTAGTTCCGACATTGCTAATTCCCGCGGCGGCTTCTATATAGAAGCTAAGGAGAGCAACTAAACACCATGGATACCGACATTCACACACTATCTGACCTGTTCGACCAGCTGGGCCTGCCGTCCGGCCAGCTCGCCATTGAGCAATTCGTGGCGAATCACCGTCCGTTGCCCGATCAGGTCCTGCTGCCGGAGGCGGCTTTCTGGAGCAGTGCCCAGCGCGCCTTTCTGATCGAGGCCATCGTCGACGATTCCGATTGGGCGGAACAGGTCGACCAGCTCGACGCTCTGCTCAGAGCGTAGCTGCCCCCGCCAAGCACACCTGTATGGTTCACCGCTCGTCGGCTTTGCCCGTATAATGCCTTCCCCCGCTGTTCGGACCTGTCATGTACGACAATCAACAATTTCAGAGGCAATTTTTGCAGCCCCGCTACTGGTTGACCTGGCTGGGACTGGCCTGCTGGTGGTTGCTGGTGCAATTGCCCTACCCGATGATCACCTGGCTTGGGGGCAGATTGGGGACCCTGATGTACCTGCTGGGGGGCTATCGTCGCAAGGTGGCGGAGATCAATCTCAAACTCTGCTTCCCCGAGATGAACCCGCAACAGCGGGAAAAGCTGTTGCGCGACAACTTCCGCAACTATGGCATCGCCTTTTTTGAAATTGGCATGGCCTGGTGGTGGCCGACAAAACGCCTGAACCGACTGGTACAGCTGGAAGGGCTGGAGCATATCGAGGGGTTGCGGGGGCAGGGCGCGCTGCTGATGGCCATTCACTACAGTACCCTGGAAATCGGCGCAGCGGCACTGTCGGCACGCTGCTCCATCGACGGTATGTACCGGGCGCATAAAAACCCGGTTTACGACTATGTGCAGAGTCGGGGGCGGCGCAGCCGTGACCCGGCGGGCGTGGTTTACCCCAGGGAGGATGTGCGCGGGTTGTTCAAGGCGCTGCGCCAGGGGCGTGTCATCTGGTATGCGCCGGATCAGGACTACGGGCGCAAGCAGAGTGTGTTTGCCACGTTTTTTGGCGTGCCCGCCGCGTCGGTCACGGCCACGGCGCGTTTTGCCAAAACCGGTCATGCTGCGGTATTGCCGTTTTCCCAGGTCAGATTGCCCGGTAATCGCGGCTACCGGGTGACGATTCACCCGCCCCTGGAAAATTTCCCCGTGGGTGACGATGTCGCCGATGCCGAGACCATCAATCGCAAAATCGAGGAGTTGATTCTTCGGCAGCCGGATCAGTACATGTGGATTCACCGCCGTTTCAAGACCCGGCCCGCCGGCGAACCACGACCCTATCCGAAGAGCAAATAAACCGCAGCAGATGGCGCTTGGGGGGAGAATTTAATTCTTCTGCAAGTGCTTGTGCCCCCTCCAGCGGGTCAGTACCATTACGCCTTTGATTTTTCCACAGACTTTTTGAGGCCCTCGATGATCACCGGAAGTATTGTTGCCCTGGTCACTCCCATGATTCGCAATAACCTGGAAGTGGACTGGGACGGACTGAAACGTCTGGTGGAATGGCATATTGAACAGGGCACTGATGCCATTGTTGCCGTGGGCACCACCGGTGAGTCGCCGACCCTGGATGTGCAGGAGCACATGGCCACCATTGCCGCCATTGTTGAGGATGTGGATGGTCGCGTACCCGTGATTGCCGGGACGGGTGCAAATTGTACCCGAGAAGCCATCGAGTGTACCCGGCGCGCCCTCCAGGCCGGAGCCGATGCCTGCCTGTTGGTGACACCCTATTACAACAAGCCAACCCAGCAGGGGCTGTACCTGCACCACAAGGCCATCGCGGAGGCGGTGGACATCCCGCAGATTCTCTACAATGTGCCGGGCCGTACCGCCTGTGATATGCTCCCCGACACCGTGGCCAGGCTGGCCGAAATTCCCAATATTGTGGGCATCAAGGATGCTACCGGCGATCTCGCCAGGGGCCGCCAGTTGATTGATATTTGCCCCCCGGGTTTTGCCATTTATTCCGGCGATGACCTGACGGCGGCGGAACTCATTTTGATGGGCGGTCACGGCGATATCTCCGTCACGGCGAACGTCGCCCCCAAATTGATGTCAGAAATGTGTCGCCTGGCCCTGGCGGGTCAGGCAGAGGAGGCGCGGGCCATTAACCAGTTGTTACAGCCCGTCCACCAGGCCCTGTTTGTCGAATCCAACCCTATCCCGGTGAAGTGGGCCGTTGCCGAGATGGGATTGATGCAGCATGGCATTCGTTTACCGCTCACGGAATTGTCTGCGGAACACCACCACATAGTGTTGGCAGCCCTGCGGCAGGCAGGTTTGCTCAACAGCAATGAAATGAAAGCGGAGTCCTAATGAAGCCTAGCCTGAAACAGTTTTCTATCGCGGTATTAACTCTGGCCGTGGCAGGCTGTGGTAACAACGGGGTGAGGGATCGCAGCAACGATTATCTGCGGGCGGGAGAGATTCCGCCCCTGGTCGTCCCCGAAGAAAAAAGCAGTGCGGCGATCGGCCAGCTTTATGACATTCCCGTCATTCCCGACACCGCCGCTGAAGCCACACGCTTCTCGTTGCCCAGACCCCAACCGCTGTCGGAAAACCTCTTTGAGCAAACCGTTAAAATCGACAGTTTTGGCGATAAGCGCTGGATAGCCATCAACAAACCGCCCGCCGAGGTCTGGCCGAGAATTCGCAATATCCTCTCTCGCAGCCGGGTGCCGACTACCCGGGTTGATGCCATTGCCGGTGAAATTGAAACCTCGTGGCTACAGTTCAAGGATGATACGGCCAACAGCCACCGATTCCGCTTCACCATCACCCCTGGCGTCGGGGTCAACAGCACGGAAGTCGGCATCCTGGAAATGGCCGCCCCCCTGGGGAAGGAGACGGAGGTTGCCGGCTGGCCGGAGACGTCGATGAATGACGCCAGGGAAATGGAATTTGTCCAGATTACCTCCGATGCCCTGGCCAGCGATATCACCAGTGGCAGTGTTTCCCTGCTGGCCCAGACAATCGGTGGTGACGAGCGCGTTCAGGTCGTTTCCGACAACGGTGTCGAGCCCTATATACGCGTTAACCTGGGCTACGACAGGGTTTGGACCTCGATGATCAACTCCTTGTCGCGCGGCGGCTTTAGCGTCATCGACCAGAACCGCACCGCCGGTAAGGTAATGGTTGAGTTCAAGGAGCTCGTCCCCGATGAAGAGGAGCGAACCCTGATGGAAATACTGCTCAACTTCGGACACAAGGTGGAAGAAGTCCCGCCGGTTCAATATCAGGTTAACCTTTCCCAACAGGAGCAGGTGGTTGAAGTGCGTATTCTGGATGATGAGCAAAAAAACCTCGATCGCGCTGTTGCCATGAAACTGCTTAAAGTGATTCGCAGCAACCTCAGCTAGCGATGCGCTTTGCCTCCCTGGGCAGCGGCAGCAAGGGCAACGCCACCGTTGTCGATTGCGGCACTGCCCGCTTCCTGGTCGATTGCGGCTTTTCTGTTCGCGAGACGGAGCGGCGGCTGGCGCGACTCGGGCTGGCCGGTCAGGATATCAACGCCATTCTGGTCACCCACGAGCATTCGGACCATGTGCGCGGGGTGCTGCCCCTGGCCAAAAAGTACCGTCTGCCGGTTGTGATGACCGCCGGTACCAGCAAGGCTGTACAAGCTGACGGACAACCCCATCTGAGGCTGATTGAGAGCCATTCTCCCTTCGTTCAGGATGGTATTGAGATTACCCCCGTCTCTGTTCCCCACGACGCTCGTGAGCCGGTTCAGTACGTTTTCAGGAGCGGTGCCCTGACCCTCGGCGTGCTCACCGATCTCGGCAGCGTCACCCCCCATGTGATCGAGCACTTCTCACGCTGTGACGGCCTGTTACTGGAGTGCAATCACGATCTGAACATGCTGCAAAACGGCAGCTATCCACCGGCATTGAAGCGGCGTATTGCCAGCAGCTGGGGGCATCTCAACAATCAGCAATCCCGGTCGTTACTGGACAGTATCGAGCTGCAGCAGATGCAGCACCTGGTATTGGGGCACATCAGTCAGCAAAACAACGATGTCGATATTGTCCGACAGGTGATGGGTGACATTGAGCAATCTGTTAGCTCGGTCCACTATGCCTGTCAGCAACAGGGGTTTGACTGGTTACAGCTCACACAGTCGCTGTCGACTGATCGAAACTGACACAGTTTGTAGAGCATTTGTGCAGTAATCAGGGGTTTTTGGTAGGCCGTTGTCCACAATTACCACTATAACTTTACAGAATTCTTTGGAACTCCTCCTAAGTCATTGATATCTGCTTTTGATTTTGTTAACTATATGAAAAATAAGAATAAATTGAAGTGATCAAAAAATAGACACTTTGTTTATATAGCCCAAATTCTGCGGAGTTAGCTGAGTTTTACGAAAGTAATGCACAAAGTTATCCACAGAATTTGTGGGTAACTTTCGGGGGTGGCTGCGAATATTTTGTCAACCTTTTTAGGGTTAGAACGTTTACTGAGAGCAGTGAGTGGGTAGACTGACTGCACCGCTGGCCTGATCGGTGAGCAGTTTGGCATCGCCACAGTTGAGTGCCTCGTTGCCTCCAAGCAACACCGTGTCGAGGTGAGGCAGGAACAGCAACGGTTTGATCTCGGTGAGGGCATTATTGCCCAGGTTGACATGGGTCAGGCCGGTGAAGATCTCCAGTCCTGTCAGGTTGGTAATGCCGGCATTGGAGCAATTGAGCTGGATGAGATCGCGCGCTTTACTGACCTGCTGGTCGAGAATGGCCTGCTTGAGACAGCCGGCGAGCCCCTGGTCGGCAACCTGGTAGTTGCTGAACAATCCCGGCGGCGTAAAAACCGGTTGCTCGTTGAGGGTGTAAGTGTAATTCTCGCAACCGGTCAGGGCCAGGGCAGAAACCATGAGGAACAGTGGGGCTAGATTTTTCATAAAGCTGTGAACCAGTTGTAGTGAGGGGCGTGAAAGCCGCTTGAAAAGGTTTTTTCTTTTCTCACAATTAAGGATAAAGCAATTTTAGGATATGGGTGTCAAAGCCCGGGATTTTATGTTCAGGAATGAGGAATAACCATGAAAAAACTTCTGTTAGCCGTGCTGGTTGTGACATTGACGGCCTGTATGTCCACCGATCCTTATACCGGCCAGCAAAAAACCAGTAATACTGCCAAGGGCGCGGGTATCGGCGCAGTGGCAGGTGCCGTCATTGGTGCAGCGACGTCCAGTCATGACGACCGCAAGAAAGGCGTCCTCACCGGGGCCGTGGCAGGTGCCGCAGTAGGTGGTGGTATTGGTTATTACATGGACCGCCAGGAAGCGGCCCTGCGGGCCAAGCTGGAAGGTACCGGTGTCAGGGTGGTGCGCGAGGGCGACAACATTCGCCTGGTGATGCCCAGCAACATCACCTTTGGTGTCGACCGCTATGAAGTGCGGCCGGACTTCTACAGCACCCTGGAATCCGTCGCCATCGTCCTGAAAGAATTCAACAAGACCAATATCCGCATTGCCGGCCATACAGACTCAACGGGTAGCTCTGAATACAACCAGACCCTGAGTGAGCGCCGGGCTGCCAGTGTCGGTCAATTGCTGATCAGCTATGGCATCCCCAGCGGTCGCGTCTGGACCACAGGCTATGGTGAGCGCTATGCGATTGCCGATAACGGTACGGAATACGGCCGCCAGGCGAACAGAAGGGTAGAGCTTGAACTGGTTCCCCTCCAGTAACGCGCTAGACCAGCTCGCCATCCTTGCCCGGCCCGGCTTTGAACAGCGGGCCGGTTTGCTATCTGCCGAGCTGGGCATTGCGCTGTTGGATCCATCCCGGGCTGACCAGTATGTCGGTCTGGCGCTGTCTATCGATGCACAGGGGGTGGGGCTCCAGCTGATGGGGCCGGGAGAACCGGGTCCCGTTTATTGTGATTTCGCCGGCGGGGCACTGCGTCATCGCAGGCTCTATGGTGGCGGCAAGGGGCAGGATATCGCCAAGGCCGTTGGCCTGGGTCACAAGGGCTTCAAACCCCGCTTGCTGGACTTGACCGCAGGACTAGGCCGGGACAGTTTTGTACTGGCCAGCCTGGGAGCGACAGTGGTGATGGTTGAGCGCCACCCGGTGGTGTTCGCGCTGCTGGCCGATGGGCTGGAACGAGCCCGTGAGCGGGGGCTTGCCGATCCCGACCTACGGTCCATTCTGGCGCGCTTGAGTGCTGTGCAGAACAGTGCCGAAGCGTTCCTCAGTGAGCTGGAGCCTTCACAGCAGCCGGATGTCATCTACCTGGACCCGATGTTCCCCCCTCGGGAAAAGTCCGGCAAGGTGAAAAAGGATATGCAGCTATTTCACCAATTGGTCGGCGCCAATGAGGATGCCGATCACTTACTGCCTTTGGCACTGGCCCGCGCCCGCTATCGGGTGGTGGTCAAGCGGCCGGCTCAGGCCCCATACCTCAATGGCCGGGAGCCCGGTTATTCCCTGAAGGGCAAGTCCACCCGTTTTGATGTCTATCCATTAAAAAAGCTGCCGTAAACGGCCAAAGTTGATGAACACCACAACAGGCACCGACGCGGCTGAAGCTAGCAGTGGATGTGGCCGCTCAGGTAGCAGATGGCGGTTCCAGAGAGCAATACCCGATTTCCGGCTAGCTCACAGGTGATAGCACCCCCGCGTCGGGAAAGCTGTCGAGCCGAAAGCTGTTGTTTTCCCAGTTGAGCTGCCCAATAGGGTGTGAGGGCGCAGTGCGCCGATCCGGTGACAGGATCTTCATCGATGCCGCTGGCAGGCGCAAAGAAGCGGCTGACGAAGTCGCATGCTGTACCGGGTGCAGTGGCGATAATGCCGCGATAGGGCAGCTGTGCCAGCCATCTGAAATCCGGCTCCAGATCGATAATTTGTTGTTCCGAGGCAAACACCAGCATCAGGTAGCTGGCGGCAAAGGCTGCAATGGGTATTTGTCCCAGTCCCTGCTCGATATGCTCGGGGATCGCAGCCGCTGTCTGTGCCGTGGCGGGGAAATCCAGCGTCAGGCCCCGAGGGGTTTTCATCACATAGAGGGGGCCACTGCGGCTGTGAAAGCAGATGCGGTCGCCCTCAATTCCCAGCAATTCAAACAGCACATGGGCACTGGCGAGGGTGGCGTGACCGCAGAGGTCGACTTCGGTGGTCGGTGTAAACCAGCGCAGCTGATAGGTATTTTCGGTATGCTCCAGGGGGACAAAAAAAGCGGTCTCGGACAGAGTGTTCTCGGCGGCAATAGCCTGGAGCTTGTCATCCGGCAACCAGGCCTGCAGGGGGCAGACGGCTGCCGGGTTGCCGGAAAATAGCTGATCGCTGAAAGCATCAATCTGGTAAAGGGGAATGTCCATTGAGTTCCTTATGGCGATGTTCAGCTTAGGAGTTTGTCCAGTATGCGCCTGTAGATGACACTGAGTTGCTCGATGTCCGTCACACTGACGCACTCGTCCACCTTGTGGATGGTGGCATTGACCGGACCCAGCTCCACCACCTGGCAGCCGTAGGGGGCGATGAAGCGCCCATCGGAGGTGCCGCCGGCAGTGGATAGCTCCGTTTGTTGTCCGGTGATCTCGCGGATACTGGCGACGGTGGCCTCCACCAGCGGTCCCTCGGCGGTCAGGAATGGCTGGCCACTGAGGCTCCACTGCATCTCATAGTTCAAACCGTGCTTGTCGAGAATGGCTTTGGTTCGAGCTTTTAGTTGCTCCGCCGTGACCTCGGTAGAGAAGCGGAAATTGAACAGCACCTTCACAGCGCCCGGAATGACATTGGTGGCGCCGGTGCCGCCCTGAATGTTGGAGATCTGGAAGCTGGTGGCCGGGAAAAAGTCATTGCCGTTATCCCAGCACTCTTCAGCCAGTTCAGCCAGTACCGGGGCAATACGGTGGATGGGGTTATCTGCCAGCTGGGGATAGGCCACGTGCCCCTGTATACCCTTGACCACCAGTTCGGCACCCAGTGAACCGCGGCGACCATTTTTGATGACATCGCCCACCTGTTTTGAGCTGGAAGGCTCGCCCACCAGACACCACTCTGGGATGGCATCGCGCTCCCGCAGCCACTCCACTACCTTGATCGTGCCGTCGACGGCAATGCCTTCCTCATCACTGGTGATCAGGAAAGCGATCTGGCCATGATGGTCCGGGTGTTCGGCGACGAACTGTTCCACCGCCGTGATCATGGCCGCCAGGGAGCCTTTCATGTCGGCGGCACCGCGACCGTAGAGAATGCCGTTGTCGATGTGCGGCTCAAAGGGAGGCCGCTGCCAGTCGCCCTCCGGCCCGGTGGGCACCACATCGGTATGACCGGCAAAGCACAGGGTCGGGCCGGTTTCCCCGCGCACTGCCCAGAAGTTTTCCACCTCGCCAAAGGGCAGCCTGACGATACAAAAGCCCAGGGCCTGTAGCCGCTCGATCATCAGTTCTTGGCAGCCATCATCCGCCGGGGTGACTGAGCGGCGCCTGATCAGTTCACAGGTCAGGTCCAGCGTGGGGGAAGCAGTGGTCATGGATAAACGCCCTCGAAGTGAGGTCGTAAGTTTAGCGAGCTGTCGGGGGATAGGCTACCGCTACGGGCGGTCGCCGGTGGATTAGGCGATGCGATACAGCGTATCGCCATCGGTGTGATCGAATTCCCGGCCATAGATATCCAGCATGGTGGACTCGGTGTATTCCATGACGTCACCTTTGACCGTAATACTGTGGCTGTAGTGGGTGGTTTTGGCATTGTTGGCCATGAAGGGGGACTGCAGGATGTTCCAGTGCGGGTCGTCCAGACTGGCGCTGACGTCAATCTGGGTGGCGCCTTCCGCTGTGGTGGTTGCCGTCCCGCCTGCCAGTACACAGACTGCGCGGGGAATGGTCAGCGACTGGATGACCTGTTGTGCGGCAGCGTCCCACATCCAGTAACCCACCTGGTCGTGGAATACCTCATGGTTGGATTTGCGGCGCACTTCCTGATGGTAGCGAACTACCCAGAGTTGCTGGGTTTCGGCATTCTTGAGGTCGCCGGCCGCCTCGCAAATCAGGGTTTCGTAATAGGGGTTCTGCTCGATACCATCGGATTCGGGGGCGACATCCATACCGCTGTCGCCTTTCCAGGTGCCGATGATGCTGGCCAGTGGGCCGTATTCAGCGTAGTTCATATGTTCTCCTGTCATCTGCCGGGTAGTGTCGATATTAGCGCCTGCGCAGCTTAACCAGAAATGGATAACTGCAATAGGGTCGATAGCCAGACGTCCAGCGGAAAAATCAGACCCAGATACAAAAAAGCCCAGCCATTGGCCGGGCTTTTTGGATGGCGGTACAGCGTCCTAGTTGGAGGCGTGCAGGGCTTCGTTGAGCTCAACGGCGGACTTGTTGGTCAGGCACTCCACCGCACCGGTAGTGGAGTTGCGACGGAACAGCAGGTCATCCTTGCCGGCCAGCTCCCGGGCTTTCGTCTGCCTGACCACCTGATTCCGGTCATCCAGCAGGGCCACCTTGGTGCCGGCGGTGATATACAGGCCGGCTTCCACCGTGCAGCGATCGCCGAGGGGAATGCCGAGTCCGGAGTTGGCACCCAGCAGGCACTGGTTGCCGATGGTGATGATGATGTTGCCGCCACCCGAGAGGGTGCCCATGGTAGAGCTGCCGCCGCCCAGGTCGGAACCTGACTTGACGAACACGCCTTGGGAGATGCGGCCTTCCACCATGCTGGTGCCCTCGGTGCCGGCATTAAAGTTGACGAAACCCTCGTGCATGATGGTGGTGCCCTCGCCGATGTAGGCGCCCAGGCGCACCCGGGCGGTGTCGGCGATGCGCACGCCTGCGGGCACCACGTAGTCCACCATCTTGGGGAATTTGTCGACGCTGTCCACTGACAGGGCCTTGTTGCTCAATCGTGCTTGTAGCTGTCGGGCGGGGAGTTCTTCCAGATCAATCGCGCCATCGCTGGTCCAGGCCACATTCTTCAGAACGCCAAACAGTCCCGTGAGGTTGATACTGTTGGGCTTCACCAGTCGATGCGAAAGCAGGTGCAGTTTCAGGTAGCCCTCGGGGACGGAGCCAGGAGAGTCGTCACCGGCCAGCAGTGTTAAGACAGCAGGGCGGGCACATTCTTGGAACTGAACGGCGATGGCTGCCTGTTCCGGCGCTCCTGCATGGGCAAGTGCTGCTGCAAGTTTATCCAGTTGCTCTGCGTTGAGGGCAACAGCCTGGTTGCCACCCTGATAGCCGAGAACTGATTGTACTGCCTTGAGTACAGCATCGCTGGGTGTCAGCAACGGCTTGGGGTAGAAAACCTCCAGCCAGTCGCCGTTTTTATTCTGGGTGCCGATGCCCAGGCCAAAGCTGTAGAGTGCGGTCATGTCTCGATGTATCTCCAAAAAAATTACAGATTAAAGCGTGATGCGTATAACGCCGGCTTGAAGCCGATCGTGATGTTGCCCTGCTGATCCAGCACCGGGCGCTTGATCATGGCGGGGTGTTCCAGCAACAGTGCCGCGACATTGTCGGCAGAGACTGCTTTCTGGGTCGCTGGGTCCAGCTTGCGCCAGGTGGTGCCGGCCTTGTTGAGCACTTTCCCCCAGCCGGCGGCGGCTATCCAGCGGTTGAGCAAATCCAGTTCCAGGCCGTCGCTGCGCACGTCGTGAAAACGGTAGATTACCTGATGCTCCTCCAGCCAGCGGCGGGCTTTTTTGACGGTGTCGCAGTTCTTGATGCCGTAAAGAATGACGTCATTCATGGGTTTGTCACGTGTTTGTCACGGATTGGCGGTATCAACCAGCCAATCTCATACTCATTTATAGACAGCGGCGAAGGATAGCAAACTTGAGCCATGCATTCACGGGAGACTGCCATGAAGACGATTGCGCTGATTCGCCACGCTAAATCCAGCTGGAAAGATGCGACCATGCCCGATCTGGATCGACCCCTCAACCGCCGCGGCCGCGTGGATGCGCCGGAGATGGGGCGGCGCTTGCAGGAACAGCCGGTTTCATTGAAACGCGTCTTCTCCAGTCCGGCGGTCAGGGCCACTGAAACGGCTGAGTGGCTGATGCCCAACCTGGGGTTGAGTGACGCCAGCCTGGAAGTGGTCCCGGCACTCTATACTTTCAATTATGAGGAGATATTGGCCTGGTTGCGCTCGCTGGACAGCGTGGCCGACAAGTTTGTGGTGATTTGTCACAACCCGGCCATGACCGATCTGGTGAATTTTCTGACGTTGTCGCAAATTGAGAAAATTCCCACCTCCGGGCTGGTGCTGTTGCGCGTGCGTATCGGCCAGTGGCATGACCTGGGCGCCGGCATGGCGGAACTGACCTATTTCGATTTCCCGAAAAGTGTGACCGGCAAGAAGATTTCCCTGGGAATTGATTGATCACCAATAGCGGTGGAGGAATGGAAACAGCCGTGGACACCTTCGCCTTCAATAGCTGGGATTTACAGGGCGAGTTCAACCGGATTATTCGCCAGCAATCATCGCTGGCACTGGATCAGTTGCAATCCGTGACGGCATCCCAGCTCGACGGTATCCACGAGGCGCGCAAGTGCTTCAAGCGCCTGCGCGCCTGCTATCGCTTGCTCAAACCCTCGGATAAGCTGACCTTTCGACAGGGCAACCAGTTTTTTCGCGATCTCTCAGGGCAGTTGTCTGGGCTGCGTGACCATCAGGTGATGGGGGCTACCCTGGCCAGGCTTTGCAAGGTGGATGCCGCTCTGGTTGTGGATCCTCTAACCGCGGAATTGGTCGGGCTGTTGTCCCGGCGGGAGCGTGAGGCAGCCGCCCAGGCCTCGCTGCAGGTGGTACCGGTGGCGGACCGGCTGAAACATTTTATTCGCCAGCAGGGCCAGGCGGGGCCGATCCCCTTTGATTTTCGGGCGCTGTCCCTCGGTATATCCACAACCTATGCTGCCGCCCGGCGCGGCTGGAAGCTGGCTCGCCGCAGCGGCGAGGATGAGGATTACCACTACTGGCGCAAACACGCCAAGTACCACTGCTATCAGATGCAGTTGGTCACATCGCTGTGTCCGCTGCCCAAAACAGCGATGGCCGACCTGGATAGCTTGTGTGATCTGTTGGGGGAACACCATGATCTGGCGGTGCTGGCCAGCCGCTGGGTAACGCCCCGGCAGGGCAACCGGTGGTTGCTGGAAAGCCTGTCGGCGCAACAGGCCCGGTGGTCTCGCCAGACTCTCAAATTGGCCAAGGGGCTGTTCCCGAGAAGTCCCGCTGCCTATGGCCATTGGTTTGCACGGCGCTGGCGGAAAGCGGTGGGGTGACCGCCGCTGAGCGGTTCAGGCTTTGCGGGTTTGCAGCGGGCGCTTGCGGTTGGGAAAGCAGGTTCGGCATATTTCACAGCTCAAGCCGTTGCAGCTGCGGGCCGGACAGAATTCGCGGCCGTAGTAGATGATCTGCAAGTGCAGGGCGTTCCAGCTCTGTTTGGGGAACAGTCGTTTCAGGTCCTTCTCTGTTTGCGTCACGCTGCTGCCGTTGCTCAGCCCCCAGCGCTGGGCCAGCCGGTGAATATGGGTGTCCACGGGAAAGGCGGGCTGACCAAAGGCTTGGGACATCACCACGCTGGCGGTCTTGTGGCCGACCCCGGGAAGGGTTTCCAGTGCCGCCATATCCTCCGGCACTTCGCCGCCGTACTGCTCCACCAGAATCTGCGAGAGCCTGACAATTGCCTTCGATTTTTGCGGCGCCAGGCCGCAGGGGCGAATGATGTCGTACACCTGTTCCACGGCAACCCGGCTCATGTCCCGGGGGTTGTCCGCCAGGGCAAACAAGGTTGGTGTGACCTGGTTGACCCGCTCATCGGTACACTGGGCCGACAGCAATACCGCCACCAGCAGGGTGTAGGCGTCCCGGTGGGCCAGTGGGATCGGCGGCTCCGGGTACAGTTCCTCGAGCCGTTGGCGAATATACTCAGCCCGTGCTTGCTTGAGCATGGTATCAGCGTGCCGCGGGGGCGGTTTTGATAAATTGACGGATGCGCAATGCCGCTTCCCGGCACTCTTCAGTCGGGGCCACCAGCGCCATGCGCACCCGGTTCTCGCCGGGATTGATGCCGTCGCAATCGCGCGCCAGGTAGCGACCGGGCAGCACGGTGATGTGCTGCCGGGCGAACAGTTCCCGGGCGAAGTCTTCGTCACTGCCCAGCTGTGCCGGACGGGTATCCGCCCAGAAATAAAAGCCCGCATCGGGCGTGCTCAGCGGCAGGATATCGCCGAGAATTTCCTGGAACACCTGGAACTTTTGCCGGTACAGTGCGCGGTTTTCCCGCACGTGCTGTTCATCGTTCCAGGCGGCAACACTGGCCAGTTGGGTGGGTACCGGCATGGCGCAGCCGTGGTAGGTGCGGTAGCGCAGAAAGGCTTTTAGCACCTGGGCATCCCCCGCCACGAAACCGGAGCGCAGTCCGGGCAGATTGGAGCGCTTGGAGAGGCTGTGAAACACCACACAGCGGCGGTAGTCGCTGCGGCCCATAGCGGCGCAGGCCTGCAGCAGTCCCGGCGGCGGGTTGGCTTCATCGGGATAGATTTCCGAGTAACACTCGTCGCTGGCAATGATGAAATCGTAGCGGTCTGCCAGGGCGATCAGTGCCTGCAACGTCGGCAGGTCGGCAACTGCTCCGGTCGGGTTGCCGGGGCTGCACAGATAGAGCAGCTGGCAGCGCTGCCAGGTGTCTTCCGACACCGCCGCAAAGTCGGGGGCAAAGCCCGTTGCCTCGGTACAGTTGAGAAACTGCAGCTCTGCGCCGGCCAGCAGCGCTGCGCCCTCGTAGATCTGGTAGAAGGGATTGGGGCTGAGTACCAGCGGTTTTTTGTCGCGCTCGACCACCGCCTGGGCAAAGGCAAACAGTGCCTCGCGGGTGCCATTGACCGGCAACACCTGGGTTTCAGGGTCCAGCTGTGCCAACTGGAAGCGGCGGCACAACCAGCTGGCGATGGTTTCCCGGAGTTCGGGAATCCCCTTGGTGAGGGGGTAGGCGGACAGTTTTTCCAGGGATTCCATCAGCACCTGCTTTACAAATGCCGGGGTAGGGTGCTTGGGTTCGCCAATGGACAGGGCGATGTGCTGCAGATGGGTCGGCGGCACAATGCCCGACTTCAGGGCATTGAGTTTTTCGAACGGGTAGGGATGCAGCTTGTCGAGATCGGTGTTCATGGCTGTCGCTATAGGGTTGTGTGGGTCAACGGCTCGCTGGCGCGGACGCTATTGCCAGAGTTTCATCTGCTGTAACGGTTCACCCTCGACGTCTTCCTTGTTGCGGGCATCCAGCTCCTTGCAGATGGTGTCGCTCAATTCCTCGCAGAAAGCGGCGTCGCTGAGAGGCTGGTAATCGGTGTTTACCAGGTAGAAAACGTCTTCCACCCGCTCGCCGAGGGTGGCAATTTTCGCACTCAACAGGCGCAGCTCGAAACGCATGAAAATGCGGCCCAGGTGAGCCAGCAGGCCGGGGCGATCCGGGGTGATCACTTCGAGAATGGTGGCGCTTTTCTCAATGTCGTTGCTGATGCTGGCAATGGTGCGCAGGGTGAACTGCTTGAGGTGGCGCGGTGTGCGGCGCTGTACCTCGAATATTGCCGGGTTGGGATTCTTCAGCGCTTCCGCCAGGGTGCGCTGAATTTTTGCCAGCATCTCGGTGTTGTGGCCAAAGGGCTGGTTGTTTTCATCCAACACATAGAAGGTGTCAAAGGTGTGTCCCTCTGTATCCCGGTGCAGCCGCGCATCCATAATGTTCAGTTGCAGGTGGTCGAGGGTGGCGGCAGTGGTGGGAAACACATTGTCGATACCCTTGGTGTGGATGAAGATCTGGGTAGCGATGGGGATTTCCACCCCGGCATTCTGGATCAAAATCACCGGATCAGAGCTGCCCTCCTGTTTGGCGATGGCCGCGGTGTACATGGCAATATCGTCCGACTTCTCCCGCAGAAAAAATTCATCATCCACATTACCCCAGATATCGAGTGCCCGGGGCTGGCTGATACCGTATTCAGCCAGGGTTTCGATGGCGGCCTGTTTGGTGCTTTCAACCCAGGCATCCCGGTCGAAGGGGTTTTCCAGACCGCGCAACAGGGCGCGTTTGGTTTCGGAATAAAGCTGGCGCATCAAGGACGCCTTCCAGGTATTCCACAGGGTCGGGTTGGTGGCGGTGATGTCGGCGACTGTCAGTACGAACAGGTAGTCGAGGTGCAGCTGATTGCCCATTAGCTTGGCGAATTTGTAGATCACGTCCGGATCCGAGATGTCCGCCCGCTGTGAGGTGTTGGACATGATCAGGTGGTGCCCCACCAGCCAGGATATCAGCCGGGTTTCCTCGGCGCTGAAACCGTGGCGGCGGCAAAATTCCTCCGCATCGTGAGCCCCGAGGGAAGAGTGGTCGCCACCGCGGCCCTTGGCGATATCGTGGTAGAGGCCCGCAACAAAGACCAGTTCCGGTTTGGGCAGGTTTTTATAAATGTGCGAGCACAGCGGGTAGCGTTCGGCCATCTCCGGGCGGTCCAGCACCCGCATGTTCTTGATCAGTTGCAGGGTGTGGGCGTCCACGGGATAGCGGTGGAACAGGTCGTGCTGGGTCTGGCCGATGATGCGGCCGAACTCGGGCAGGTAGCGACCGAGGATGCCGTAACGGGTCATGCGCTGCAGCTGGGTGCTCATCTTGTGGGGGCTGCGCAACAGCCGCAGGAACAGCGCCTTGTTCTGGGGTTCGTTGCGGAAATCGTCGTCGATCAACTTGCGGTGCTGGCGGATCTGCCGGATGGTGGCCGCGCGGATGCCCTCTATGTTTTCGTTCTCCCCCAGCAGGCAGAAAATTTCCAGCAGGGCGGAGGGGTATTTGGCGAAGACATACTCGCCGACGGTTTCGATGTGTTTGTCGCGCACCTGGAAGCGCTCATTCAGGGCATAGACGTTTTTAGCCTTGTCCTTGCGCAGAATGACTTCATCCAGGTATTGCAGCATCACATCATTGAGTTCCCGCATCGACAGCACCACCTGATAGTAGTGCTGCATGAATTTTTCCACGCCGAGGCGCTCTTCGCTGTCGTGGTAGCCAAACATGGCCGCCAGTTTGCGCTGGTAGTCAAACAGCAACCGCTCTTCAGGGCGTTCGGCGAGCAGGTGCAAGCCGTAGCGGACTTTCCACAGGAAGGCCTCGCCGCGCTTTAACTGCAGGAATTCCTCGGTATTCAGAAATTCCTTGCCCACCAGTTCATCGAGGGATTCAACGTTGAAGTGCCGCTTGGCCACCCAGTTGATCATCTGGATGTCGCGCAGTCCCCCGGGGGCTTCCTTGACGTTGGGCTCCAGGTTGTACTCGGTATTGCCGTGTTTCCGGTGCCGTTCAATCTGCTCGTCCAGTTTGGCGCGGAAAAAGGCCTTGTCCGGCCAGATCTTCCTGGGCCCCGTTTTCTTGATCATCGCCTGGCGCAGGCATTCGTCGCCGGCGATGGTGCGGGTCTCCATCAGGTTGGTGGCCACGGTGATATCGATTTTTGCCTCGGCCACACAATGGGACAGGGTGCGGACACTGTGGCCGATCTTCAGCTGGATATCCCAGAGGAACGTCAGGAACGCCTCAATATTTTTCTGGTGGCGACGGGGATTGCCCCAGCGAATCAATATCAGCAGGTCGATATCGGACTGCGGGTGAAGCTCTTCCCGGCCATACCCACCCACAGCCAGCAGGGAGATATTCTTGCTCCAGTCAAAGCGGTTCCAGGCCTGGCGCAGCATCATATCCATGAACTTGGCGCGATCGTGGATGATGTTGGCGGTTTGCTCCCCCTCGTGAAAACGGGCATTAAAGTGATGGTTGGCCGCGCCGATGGCATTTTTGAACACGTGGATGGGATTGCGCGTCGCCAGATCCTCACGGAAGCGGCGCCGGTCAAAGAACAGCAGGTATTTTGACTCGTCTTCCATTAAAACTGTTCTTCCCTGCGCGCGGTGAGGACTTCCACGCCATCCGCGGTGACCGCCAGGGTGTGCTCCCACTGGGCGGAAAGGCGGCCATCCTTGGTTTCTACTGTCCAGCCATCTTTTTTCAGCTTGGTCTGATAGCGGCCCGCATTCACCATGGGTTCAATGGTGAAGGTCATGCCTTCCCGCAGTACCAGGCCAGTGTCGGGTTTGCCAAAATGGAGTACTTGCGGGTCCTGGTGGAACTCGGTGCCGATGCCATGGCCGCAGTAGTCTCGCACCACACTGTAAAAATGACTTTCCGCGTGCTGCTGGATGATGTGGCCGATGTCGCCCAAACGGGCGCCCGGGCGCACCACGCTGATGCCCTTATAGAGGCACTCCTGGGCGACCTGGCACAGCCGCTGGGCGTGTTCCGGCACATTGCCGACATAAAACATCATGCTGGTGTCACCGTAGTAGCCATCCTTGATGACGGTGATATCGAGATTGACGATGTCGCCGTCGTTCAGTTTCTTCTTCTCCGAGGGAATGCCATGGCAGACCACCTGGTTGACGGAAGCGCAGATGGATTTCGGGAAACCGCGATAATTGAGTGGCGCGGGAATGCCCTGCTGCTGGTTGACCATGTATTCGTGGCAGATCCTGTCGAGTTCGCCGGTGGTCACACCGGGCACTACGTAGGGCTCGATCATTTCGAGTACTTCGGCCGCCAGCCTGCCGGCAATGCGCATTTTCTCAAGTTCGGCGGCGGTTTTGATGGAGACTGCCATAGCGTGGATCCCGGTTACACTGCTAAAAACGGGCCATTGTAACGGATTGTCCGGGGTAGTGGCATCCGTCGCATAAAGGTGATTTTTGCTTCAATAAAAGCCGCCGATATGGTATAAAGCGCACCGCTTCGCGGCACTCCGCCCCGTGGCAATTCGTATCTTTAACGACACACACGTACCGTCACGCTTGTCTGGGTGCCCTGAAAGGGGTTGATGGGTGGGGTATGTGGAGGTTTAACCCTTAAACAGGACATTAAAAATGGCAAGTGTAAGCATGCGTGACATGTTGCAGGCTGGTGTGCATTTTGGTCACCAGACCCGCTTCTGGAATCCCAAAATGGATCAATACATCTTTGGGGCCCGCAACAAAATTCATATCCTCAACCTGGAATACACCGTCCCCGCGTTCAATGACGCGCTGGAAGTGGTCCGTCAGGTTGCGGCCAATGGCAACAAGGTATTGATGGTTGGCACCAAGCGTGCCGCGCAGAAAGCCATCGTCGAACAGGCGCAGCGCGCCGGTATGCCTTTCGTCAGCCATCGCTGGCTGGGCGGTATGTTGACCAACTACAAAACCATCCGCGCCTCAATCCGCCGCTTCCGCGAGCTGGAAGCCCAGAGCCAGGATGACACCTTCGAAAAGCTGACCAAGAAAGAAGCGCTGATGAGAACCCGTCTGATGGAGAAGCTCGAGCGCTCTATCGGTGGTATCAAGGATATGGGCGGCCTGCCGGATATGCTGTTTGTGATCGACGTGGATCACGAGCGCATCGCTATTCAGGAAGCCAACAAGCTTGGCATTCCGGTCATCGGTGTGGTGGATACCAACAGCAATCCCGAAGGTGTCGACTACGTTATCCCCGGCAACGATGATGCAATTCGCGCCATCAAGCTGTACACCACGGCCATTGCTGACGCCATTCTTGAAGGCAAGTCGCAGTCTGGCAACACCCCGAACAAAGATGAATTTGTCGAGGTGGTGGAGGAAGGCGACAACAGCAACAGTGAAGCGGCCGCCGAGTAATTATCAGCAGCCACATCTCTGTGGGTGTCATTGAAATCAAAAGGGGGCGATGCCCCCTTTTTTCCAGCTAAACAGAACGATCGAGAGGAATTCACAGATGGCAGCAATTTCTGCATCTCTGGTAAAAGAACTGCGCGAGCGCACTGGCCTCGGCATGATGGAATGTAAGAAGGCCCTGGTTGAGGCTGATGGCGATATCGAAAAAGCGATTGATGATCTGCGCAAGTCCAGTGGTATGAAGGCCGCCAAAAAAGCCGGTCGCACCGCTGCTGAAGGCGTGGTCGCCGTCAAAGTGGCCGCTGACAACAGCTACGGCGTGTTGGTGGAAGTGAATAGCGAAACCGACTTCGTCGCGCGGGATGATAACTTCATGGCGTTTGTAAATGCCGTGGTGGAAAAAGCGTTTGCCGACAAGCAAGCGGATGCCGCGGTGCTGGCAGCAGACGTGGAAGAAGCGCGCCAGGCGCTGGTGCAGAAGATTGGTGAGAATATTTCCGTGCGCCGCGTGGTGCTGCTGGAAGCCCCGCTGGTTGGCAGCTACGTGCACAGCAACAACCGTATTGGGGTGCTTGCTGCGTTGACCGCTGGCGATGCCGAATTGGCCAAAGATGTCGCCATGCATGTGGCGGCGGTCAATCCCCAGGTGGTCAAGCCGGAAGATATGCCGGAAGAGCTGCTGATCAAGGAGCGCGAAATCTTCTCGGTGCAAGCCCGCGAAAGTGGCAAGCCGGAAGAGATCATCGCCAAGATGATCGAAGGCCGTATCAGCAAGTTCCTGGCAGAATCCAGCCTGGTGGCACAGCCCTTTGTCAAAGACCCGGACGTCAAGGTGGGCAAACTGGTCAAGGATGCCGGTGCCGACGTGCTGTCATTCACCCGCTTTGAGGTGGGAGAGGGTATCGAGAAAGAGGAAGTGGATTTTGCCGCTGAGGTGGCGGCCCAGGTCGGCGCGGCCAAATGACCTGAAGACGGGGGCTGCGGCCCCCGTTATTATATACGCCGAATTTTTTCCCATTCCGGAGTACCGATTACATGCCCAGTATCAAAGATAAAAAGTACAAACGGATTCTGCTCAAGCTGAGTGGCGAAGAGTTGATGGGTGAAGAGGGTTTTGGCATTGATCCCAAAGTGCTCGATCGCATGGCGCTGGAGATTGGCCAACTGGTCGGCATCGGAGTGCAAGTGGGGCTGGTGATCGGCGGTGGCAATTTGTTTCGCGGTGCGGCATTGCACGCCGCCGGCATGGAGCGGGTTACCGGTGACCACATGGGTATGTTGGCCACCATGATGAATGGCCTGGCCATGCGCGATGCCCTGGATCGCAATAATATTTCCGCCCGGGTGATGTCAGCCATCCCCATGAGTGGGGTGGTGGAGCACTATGATCGCCGCACCGCGGTTCGCTACCTGGCTGGCGGCGACGTGGTGATTTTCTCCGCCGGAACCGGCAATCCCTTTTTCACCACCGACTCTGCCGCCTGCCTGCGCGGCATAGAAGTCGGTGCCGAAATCGTTCTGAAGGCGACCAAGGTGGACGGTGTATACTCCGCCGACCCGATGAAAGATCCCAGCGCGACCATGTATACCCGGTTGACCTACGACGACGCGCTGCAGCAAAAACTGGGTGTCATGGACCTGACTGCCATCTGCCTGTGTCGAGAGCACGACATGCCATTGCGGGTATTTCGCATGTCGAAACCCGGCGCGTTGCTGCATATCGTGGTCGGCGGTGACGAGGGCACCCTGATCGAGGAGAGTTTTGATGATTGAAGATCTTAAAAAAGATGCAGAACAGCGTATGGCCAAGAGCATTGAAGCCCTTGGACATGCCTTTAACAAAATCCGCACCGGCCGGGCGCACCCCAGCCTGCTGGATGGCCTGATGGTGAGCTACTACGGTTCGGATATGCCCCTCAATCAGGTGGGCAACGTCAACGTGCTGGATGCCCGCACCCTGTCCATTTCCGTGTGGGAGAAAAGCATGGTGCCCGAGGTTGAGAAGGCCATCATGAAATCCGACCTGGGGCTAAACCCGGTCACCACCGGTGAGCTGATACGCGTGCCGATGCCCGCCCTGACGGAGGAGACCCGTAAAGGTTTCATCAAGCAGGCCAAGGCCGAAGCGGAAAACGCCCGCATCGCCATCCGCAACATTCGCCGGGATGTGCTGTCCGACATCAAGGAACTGCTCAAGGAAAAGGACATCAGTGAGGACGATGAACGCCGCGCCGGGGAAAGCATACAAAAAATTACCGACAAATATATCCAGCAGGTCGACAAGGCGCTGTCCGTTAAAGAAGTGGATTTGATGGAAATCTGATCCCGTTTGACGAAAAGCCGCGCCACCATGAGCCAATCACCTGACCAGTCAGTACCCTGCCATCCACTGCGCCATGTGGCGATCATTATGGATGGCAACAACCGCTGGGCCACCGAGCGTGGCCTGCCGGGTACAGCCGGCCACGAAGTTGGTGTCGAGCGAGTCAGGGATGTGCTCGATGCCTGTCAGCGACACGACATTGACGTCGTCACCCTGTTTGCTTTCAGTAGTGAAAATTGGAAACGGCCTGAGCTCGAAGTGAGAGCGCTGATGTCGCTGCTCGGCTCCTACCTGCGCAAGGAAGTCCCGCAATTGGTGGAGCGGGGGATCAGCCTGAGGTTTATCGGTCGCCGGGATAATTTCACTGACAAATTAAAGTCACTGATCGCCGACAGCGAGGCGTCGACAGCCGGTGGGGAGCGGACCCTGGTGCTGGCCGTGGATTATGGCGGGCGCTGGGAAATTACCGAGGCGGCCCGCAACATTGCCCGCCAGGTGCAGACCGGTCGACTGCGTCCAGAGGATATTACGGAGCAGTTGATGCAGCAACAAATGTGCCTCAAGGACCTGCCGCCCCCCGATCTGTGCATACGCACCGCGGGTGAACAGCGCATCAGCAATTTCCTGCTCTGGCATATGGCGTACACTGAGTTTTATTTTGCCGACTGCTATTGGCCCGATTTCGATGGCCCCGCCTTCGATGCCGCCATTGCTAACTACTACCAGCGCCAGCGCCGCTTTGGCAAGCGGGACGACCAGCACGAGGAGCGCAGCCGACGTGCTTAAGGAACGAATTATGACGGCATTGCTGATGGCAGTGCTGTTTCTGGCGACGCTGTTTCTGCTCAGTCCGTTCGGATTTTCCCTGGCGATCGGACTGGTGGTGGTTTACGCCGCCTGGGAGTGGTCCGATCTCGCCGGGTTGTCCCGCCAGTCGCTTCGCCTGGCCTATGTCGCCGCCGTGGCGGGATGCCTGTTGGCCGCCGCCGTCCGCCTGGGGCTCGCGCCGGGGAGCACGCCCCTGATAGATAAAGGGCATGACCTGTTGGTTCTCACCACTCCCTGGTGGGCACTGGCACTGCTCTGGGTACAGGGTTATCCCTCCAGCGCCATTCTGTGGGGCAGTCGCGCGGTGCGTGCACTGATGGGCCTGTTGGTGCTGCTGCCCACCTGGGTGGCTGCGGTGTTGCTGATTCATGGCGGCAATGGTCCTTGGATAATTCTGCTGGTGGTGGCGATTGTTGCCCTGGCAGATATCGGTGCCTATTTCAGCGGGCGCCGTTTTGGCCGCCACAGCCTGGCCTCCAGCGTCAGTCCTAAGAAGACCCTGGAAGGTCTGTTCGGGGGCGTGCTGGCCAATGTGTTATTGGTGGCTGTCCTGGGCCTCTGGTTGCAACTACCGGCCCGGGAATGGGCGCTGTTTGGCGGGGTGGTGATGGTGACGGTGTTGGTGTCGGTGCTCGGCGATTTGCTTGAAAGTATGGTGAAGCGACACCGGGGCCTCAAGGACAGTGGCAGTATTTTGCCCGGTCACGGGGGGGTGCTGGATCGCATGGACAGCCTGACTGCCGCATTGCCGGTGTTTGCGCTCATTTATATTGTCAGTGGGGTACAGCTTTAATCCATGCAGTACCTGACAGTTTTAGGGGCCACCGGCTCCATCGGTGAAAATACGCTGGATGTGGTGGCGCGGCATCCGGATCGCTTCCGGGTGTTCGCCCTCAGTGGTCACAGCCAACTGGATAAGCTGGCCCGCCAGTGTGGTCAGTTCAAGCCGAACTACGCGGTGGTGGCTGACCGGGAATCTGCTGCGCTACTCAGCGGGAAATTGCGCTCCCTGAGCCTCGCTACCGAAGTGGTTTTTGGCCAGCAGGCCCTGTGCGACCTGGCGGCTGCGCCAGAGGTCGACATGGTCATGGCGGCCATTGTCGGTGCGGTGGGTTTGCGGCCGACCCTCGCCGCCGCGCAGGCGGGAAAAAAGGTGCTGTTGGCAAACAAGGAATCCCTGGTGATGGCCGGCGGCCTGTTTATGGATGCCGTGCGCTCTGCGCAAGCCACACTGCTGCCCATCGACAGTGAGCACAATGCCATTTTCCAATGTTTGCCGACCACCTACGGCCCGGGGCAGCGGGGCGGGGTGCGCAGGGTATTGTTGACAGCCTCCGGCGGCCCATTTCTCAGTGTGCCGCTGGACAGTCTTGCCGCCATGACCCCCGATCAGGCCTGTGCTCATCCCAACTGGCAAATGGGTCGAAAAATTTCGGTGGACTCCGCCACCATGATGAACAAGGGGCTGGAGCTGATCGAAGCCTGCTGGCTGTTCGATTTGCGCCCCGAAGAAATAGAAGTGGTGATTCATCCCCAGAGCGTTATCCACTCCATGGTGGAGTATGTGGACGGTTCAATCCTCGCCCAGCTCGGCAACCCCGATATGCGCACACCCATCGCCCATGCCATGGCCTGGCCTGAGCGCGTGGTATCCGGGGTCGCCAGTCTCGATATTATCCGGACAGCGCGGCTGGATTTTGCCGCACCGGATCTGCAACGTTTTCCCTGTTTGCAACTGGCGATGGAAGCCGCGCGCCGCGGTGGCAGTGCCCCGGCACTGCTGAATGCGGCCAACGAAGTGGCCGTTGCGGCTTTCCTCGGAGGTCGATTGCCTTTCACCGGTATTGCCGAGGTGGTCTCAGCGGTACTCGATCGGGTGGAAATCACTGAACCGGACTCGCTCGAGGCTGTCCAATCGTGCGATCAAATGGCGCGTCGAAGCGCTGAAGAGGTTATTGTGCAGCTGACCGGGAAGGGTTAATGGCGTTACTACAGACAGTATTTTTCACCCTGGTGGCACTGGGTGTGCTGGTGACTTTTCACGAATTTGGTCACTTCTGGGTTGCGCGCCGCTGTGGCATCAAAGTGCTGCGATTTTCCGTGGGGTTTGGCACACCGCTATTCCGCTGGCGCGACCGTTTGGGCACCGAGTTCGTTTTGGCTGCCCTGCCCCTTGGCGGCTATGTGCGCATGGTCGATGAGCGCGAGGGCAATGTGCCAGAGGCCGATTTGCCCTACGCCTTCACCCGCAAGCCTGTGTGGCAGCGGATGGCCGTGGTGGCAGCGGGCCCGCTGGCCAATTTTATCCTCGCCGTACTGCTGTACTGGGTTGTCTATGCCTTGGGGGTTACCGGCATAGCCCCGGTAATCGGCTCGCTCAAACCCAATTCGGTGGCGGAACGGGCGGGACTTGAAGCCGGACAGGAAATCGTCGCGGTGGACGGTGAACCGACTCCCACCTGGCAGGCGCTCAATGAGCGATTGGTCAGGCGTATAGGGGAGAGCGGCCCCATCAGCTTCAGGGTCAAATTGCCTGAGGACAGTCTGCAGTACGAATATCAGGGGGAATTGCGTGACTGGCTGAATGACGCGGAACAGCCCGATCCCATTGCCGGCCTGGGCATTGTCCTCTATTCACCACAAATCCTGCCCGTCGCCGCAGAGATCGTTCCGGGCGATCCGGCTGACCGCGCCGGGTTGTTGTCCGGCGACCAGATTCTGAGCGCCGATGGTGAACCCATGCCCGATTGGTCGACCTGGGTGAATTATGTGCGTGCCAGACCCGGGCAGAAGATCGGCTTGCTGGTCAAGCGGGGTGAGGATCGTATTGAAACCACCGTGGTGCCGAAGGCTTCCGTCGCCGAGGACGGGGCCAAAATTGGCCAGGTCGGGATGAGCGTGCGCGTTCCCGAATGGCCCAAAGAAATGATTCGCCAATCTGACTACAACCTGTTCGAAGCCCTGGGGCAGGGGCTTTCCCAGACCTGGAACACCTCGGTATTAATCCTCGATTCTGTCAAGAAGATGTTGGTGGGGCTGATTTCCGCAAAACACTTGAGTGGACCCATCACCATTGCTAAAGTGGCGGGCGCTTCTGCTCAATATGGACTGACGGCCTATCTGGGATTTCTGGCTTTCTTGAGCGTCAGCCTGGGCGTTTTGAATTTGCTGCCCATCCCGGTTCTGGATGGCGGCCACCTGATGTATTACATCATCGAGGCAGTGAAAGGCAGGCCTGTATCCGAAAAAATCCAGATGATGGGTTTTCGGATCGGGATGTTTTTGGTAATTGGGTTGATGTTGCTCGCTCTATACAATGACCTGATGCGACTGTAACTGCCACAACGAACAAGAATCGAGAGAATACCGGTTTCCAATGAAACACTTTTATCTGTTGCTGTGCCTTTTTTTGTTTGCTTTAGCCGCTCGGGCGGATGTGTTTCAGGTCGAGGATATTCGCATCGATGGCCTGCAGCGGGTTTCTTCCGGCACGGTGTTCGCTTCCATGCCCCTCAGTGTGGGAGACCTGATTGATGAAGATACCATCCGCAGAGCAACCCGGGCATTGTTTCGAACCGGTTATTTTGAAGATATTCGCATTTCCCGGGACGGGGGTATTCTGATCGTCGCGCTCAAAGAGCGCCCCGCCGTGGCCGAGATTACCCTGTCGGGAAACAAGGCCATCCCCGAAGAGGATTTGCTCAAGGCATTGCGTGACAACGGCCTGGCCGAAGGACAGATCTTCCGCCAGTCAATCCTGGAGGGAATGTCCCAGGAGCTGGAGCGCCAATACGTTGCCCAGGGCCGTTATGGTGCCACCGTAACACCCAATATCGAGGAGCTGCCCCGCAACCGCGTGGCGGTACGTATTGTGGTTGATGAGGGTGAGGTCGCCTCCATCAAGCACATCAACGTGGTGGGCAACCACGCCTTTAGTCGCGACGACATTCTGTCCCTGTTTGAATTGAAGACCACCGGCCTGCTGTCCTGGATTTTCAACGATGACAAGTATTCGCGGGAAAAGCTGTCCGGTGATCTGGAGCGGATCGAATCCTTTTATTTGAATCGCGGTTACCTGAAATTTGCCATCGATTCCACCCAGGTGGCGATCAGTCCCGATCGCAAGTCGGTGTTTGTGACCGTGAACCTGAACGAAGGGGATGCCTACAAGGTTGACCAGATTCAGCTGGCGGGAGACCTGGTGGTTTCGGAAGCGGAAATCCGTCGGCTGATCGTGCTGAAGGAAGATCAGACCTTTTCCCAGCTGTTGATGACCAATACCTCTGAGCTGATCACCCAGCGTCTCGGTAATGAGGGTTACACCTTTGCCGAGGTGAAAGGCATTCCGGAGGTCAATGAAGAAGATAAAACGGCCAACGTAACCTTCTTCGTCAACCCCGGCAAACGGGCCTATGTGCGGCGCATTGAATTCCGCGGCAATACCAAAACCATGGATGAAGTACTGCGCCGCGAAATGCGCCAGATGGAAGGTGCTTCCGCTTCCACCGCGAAAATCGAGCACTCGAAAAACCGCCTCAATCGACTGGGGTTTTTCAAGGAAGTGGAAGTGGATACCCAGCAGGTCCCCGGTACCAATGACCAGGTGGATGTGATCTATACCGTCGAGGAACAACCGTCCGGCAGCATCGGCGCCAGCGTCGGCTTTGCGCAAACCTATGGCCTGACACTGGGGGGAAGCATCCGTGAACAGAACTTTCTGGGCACGGGTAACAACGTTGGCATCGCCTTGAATCGCAGTGCCTATCAGACCAATATCTCGTTAAGCGCCACCGATCCCTACTTCACCCGGGACGGCATCAGTGCCGGTTTTTCCATCTTTGCCCGCAGTACCGATTACGAGGAAGTGAACGTTTCCAATTACACGACTGACAGTATGGGCGGCAGTTTGACGTTCGCTTATCCCATCTCGGAATTTTCCAGTATTGGTATGGGCCTGGGCCTGGAAGCCCTCTCACTCGATGTTGGCTCCTTTCCGTCTGAGGAAATTCTCGATTTTGTGGACCAGAATGGTGAGGATTACACCACCCTTACCACCAGTATCAACTGGGGCTATTCCACGCTGAACCGGGGCACCATGGCCACCGCTGGCGTATCGCATCGTGTCAGCCTGGAAGTTGCGGTGCCCGGGAGTGACCTGGAATACTTCAAAACCTCCTATGCGGGACAATATTTCCGCCCGCTGACAGATGACTATACCCTGCGGATGAGAACGGACCTGGGCTATGGCGACAGTTACGGCTCCGGAGATCGCCTGCCCTTCTTCAAGAACTTCTTTGGCGGCGGATGGGGTTCGGTTCGCGGCTTCAAGAAGAATACCCTGGGCCCACACGAAACCCCCGACCCCGACAATCCCTTTGACAACGACGACGATCCATTTGGTGGCAACGTGCTGGTTGAGGGCAGTGTCGAAATGTTGTTTCCCCTGCCCTTTATTCGGGATCAAAGAAGCATGCAGTTCGCCGTTTTCCTGGATGCCGGAAACGTATTTGATACCGATTGTGGCGATAAGGACGAGGCTCTCTGTCAGGAACCGGACCTGGGCGAACTCCGTTATTCCGTCGGCATAGGTGGAACCTGGATCAGTGGCTTTGGTCCCATTACCGTCAGCTTTGCCAAGCCCTTGAATGCCGGAGATGAAGACGAAGAAGAAATATTCCAATTTCAATTTGGGCAGACTTTTTAGACCATCAGTTAAACCGAACGGAGACCTAGTGTGCGTATAGCAAAATTGTTGTTGATTACTCTGGCTGTCAGCTTCACCTCATCTGTGCTGGCCGCAGAGGGTAATATTGCGGTAGTTGATTTTGGCAAGGCCATTTTCGCTACTGAGGTGGCAAAAAACCGTCTGAAACAGAAGAAAGGCGAGTCTGGTTATGCTGCGCTGTCGGCAAAATACGAGTCAACTGTAGCGGATATGAAGGCGCTGAAGCAGGAAATTGATACCAAGGGTATGACCTGGTCTACAGAACAGGCGACGGAAGCGCAGAAAAAAATGGAGTTCCTGCGCGCAGACCTGGAGTTGACTACCCGTAAAATTCAGACCGACCAGCAGGCGCTGCAAAACAGTATCGTTCAGGAACTGCGTCCCAAAGCCGGCGAAGCGCTCCAGGAGCTGATAGACGAGGAGGGGATTGTACTGCTGATCAGTGCCGAGGCTGTCGTCACGGCGGCGCCGAGCCTTGACGTCACTGCAAAGCTGACCGATCGCCTGAACAAGAAAACCCAGTAATTTCGGATCGCAGCGGGCGAGGGGAGATGGTCAGTTACAGGCTGGCAGAAGTGGCTGATCGGATCGGTGCCGAAGTGCGCGGCGATCCAACCCTTACCGTGACGGGGTTGAACAGCCTGGGCGAGGCCGGGGACAATCAACTAAGTTTCCTGGCCAACCCGGTTTATCGGCGCTATCTCGATACCACCTCCGCGGCTGCCGTTATCCTGCAGCCGCGCATGGCGGAAGAGTTTGCCGGCAACGCCTTGCTGATGGAAAACCCCTATTTGGGCTACGCACTGGCTACCGCATTGTTTGACAGCGCTCCTGTCATGCCGGTCGGTATCCACGACAGCGCTGTGGTGGCGTCCACTGCCAAAATCGATGACACTGCATCCATTGGTCCACAGGCGGTCATCGGGGAAAGGGTTGTTATTGGTCCCAACAGCCGCATCGGCGCTGGTACGGCCATAGGTGATGACTCGATTATTGGTGCCGATTGCCGTATTGCCGCCAACGTCAGTATTTACCACGGAATCCTGATTGGGAATGGTGTCACTATCCACAGCGGTGCCGTCATTGGTGCCGACGGATTTGGTTTTGCCCCGCATCAAGGGAGCTGGGTGAAAATTCACCAGTTGGGATCGGTGGTGATCGGCAATCGGGTTGAAATCGGTGCCTGTACCACGGTCGATCGCGGCGCACTGGGTAATACCCTGATTGAGGATGGAGTCATTCTCGACAACCATGTGCAGATCGCCCATAACGTGCATATCGGCGAAAATACCGCCATGGCGAGTTATGCCGGGGTGGCTGGAAGTACCGTGGTCGGCAAGAACTGTATTTTTGCGGCTAGAGCGGGTTCCGTAGGGCATGTGACCCTGTGCGACGGCGTCCATCTGACGGCTGCAGCGGTTCTGACCAAGTCACTGACAGAACCTGGATCCTATTCATCAGGCACCATGTTCAGCAAGACCAAGGACTGGAAGAAAAATGCTGTTCGTTTTAACCAACTCGATGAGCTGGCCAACCGGATCAGGGAACTGGAAAAAAAATTGTAACTAACGCTGTTTCGAACTTTGCTGGATTTGAGAAAAGCCGATGGATATTAATGAAATTAAACAGCGCTTGCCGCACCGTTACCCTTTTTTACTGGTTGACCGTGTGGTTGAGCTGGATCCGGGTAAACGTATTCTTGCCTATAAAAATATCACTGGAAATGAAGATGTCTTTAATGGCCATTTTCCCAATACACCCATTTTCCCCGGCGTGATGATTATTGAGGCCATGGCCCAGGCTGCCGGCGTACTGGGTTTCGTCACGGCAGACAAATATGCTGATGACAACGCACTCTACCTGTTTGCCGGTGTGGATGGCGTACGTTTCAAGCGTCAGGTGATACCCGGTGACCGGCTGATGCTCGAGGCGGAAATCGATTCCGTCAAACGCACCATCTGGCGCTTCAAGTGCCGCGCCACCGTGGACGGTGAGCTGGCTTGCGAAGCGACCATCCTCTGTGCGCTAAAAGTTTCCTGAGTCTATGTCTCAAATTGATCCCCGTGCGATTATCGACCCCAGTGCCGAACTGGGAAAGGATGTGGTTATCGGCCCCTGGACCCTGATTGGTCCCGACGTCAAAATTGGTGAGGGCACTGTCATTCACTCCCACGTGGTGGTCAGGGCATTGACCACCATCGGCCAGAACAACCGCATTTTTCAATTTTCCACCATCGGTGAAGATACTCCCGACCTGAAATATCATGGTGAACCCACCCGTCTCGAAATCGGGAATAACAACACCATCAGGGAGGGGGTGACGATCCATCGGGGCACGGTTCAGGACAACGGCCTGACCGCCATCGGCGATGACAACCTGCTAATGGCCTATGTCCATATCGGCCATGACTGCAATGTGGGCAGCAATTGTATCCTGGTGAACAATGCCTCCCTGGCCGGTCATGTTCAGGTGGGGGATTGGGCCATCATTTCGGGCTATGCTCTGATCCACCAGTATGTTTCCATCGGCGCCCACAGTTTTATTGGCGCTGGCGCTTATTTGACCCAGGACTTGCCGGCCTACGTGATGGCCGCCGGAACCCCCAGTGAACCGAAAACCATCAACAGTGAAGGGTTGCGGCGCAGGGGCTTCGACAAAGGCCAAATCGCTGCCATTAAAAAGGCCTACAAGATTCTCTATCGGCAGGGCCTGCCGCTGGACGAAGCTTTGGAGAAAATGGCATTGCTTGCCGCAGAGCAACCGGCCGTTCAGCTCATGATTGACACTGTCCGCGCGTCCTCCCGCGGACTGCTGCGCTAGCCACGCCAGCTTCCATGAGCCGGCAAATCAAAATAGGGGTGGTCGCCGGTGAAGCTTCCGGTGATCAGCTCGGCGCCGGTTTACTGAAGGCGCTGCGCGCCCGCTACCCCGAGGCCCTGTTCGAGGGCATCGGTGGGCCCAAAATGCTGGCCGAGGGATTTCATTCACTGTTTCCCATGGATCGCCTGTCTGTAATGGGCCTGGTCGAGCCACTAAAACGATTGCCGGAACTGCTTGGCATCCGCCGGGCGCTATTCCATCACTTTCTCAACCATCATTTTGATCTGGTTATCGGCATTGACTCGCCCGATTTCAATCTCGGGTTGGAGCTGAAGCTCCGCAAGCGGGGTGTCAAGACAGCCCACTATGTCAGCCCCTCCGTGTGGGCGTGGCGTCAGGGCAGAATCAGGAAGATTGCCCGCGCCGTGGATCTGATGGTTACCCTGTTTCCCTTTGAGGCGGATTTCTATCGCGAGCACGCCGTGCCGGTGACCTGTGTCGGCCACCCCCTGGCGGAAGAAATCCCGTTGCGACCGGATAGCCAGCAGGCCCGGCAGCAGCTGGGTATTGCTGAGGGCGCCAGGGTGCTCACCCTGATGCCGGGCAGTCGCGCCTCGGAGGTGGATGCCATGGGCCGACTCTTTCTGGACACGGCCAACCGCTGTCGCGACGCTGTGACTGATTTGCAACTACTTATTCCGGCGGCCAACGACGAGCGAAAAGTTCAGCTGCAACAGCTTTTGACGCAATACCCCGACCTGAATTGCCAATTGTTGTCGGGACAATCACATCTGGCCATGAGTGCCGCAGATGTGGTGTTGCTGTCCTCGGGGACATCCGCGCTGGAGGCGATGTTGCTGAAAAAACCGATGGTGGTGAGTTATCGCATCGGCAAGTGGACTTACGCCCTGATTTCCCGAATGCTGAAGGTGGATTGGGTGTCATTGCCCAATCTGCTCGCCCAGGAAACCCTGGTGCCCGAGTTGCTGCAGGATCAGGCCACCGTGGAAAATCTCGTTGCGACCGTTAATCAGTTGTTTCTGGCGCCAGACCAGGTGTCGCACCTGCAACAGCGCTTTTGTGAGCTGCATCAATCGTTGCGTCACGGTGGCAGTGACGCCGCCGCCGCCGCACTCAGTGAGCTGATCGGGGCACCTCGGTGATGGCTGGGTTTCAATTGGCATACCGCGGTGAACTGCTGGCCGGTGTCGATGAGGTGGGCAGGGGACCGCTGGCGGGAGATGTGGTGACGGCGGCGGTTATTCTCGATCCCCGCCAGCCTATTCAGGGATTGGCCGATTCCAAACAGCTCTCCGAGACCCGCCGTGAACAGTTGGCCGAGCAGATTCGTGAGAAGGCGTTGTACTGGCATATTGCCAGGGCTTCTGTAGCGGAAATCGATAGCTATAACATCCTCCAGGCGACCCTGATGGCCATGGCGCGCGCGGTTGACGGGCTGGCCGTCGAGCCAGAATATGTGGCGGTGGACGGCAATCGCATGCCGCGCTGGCGCTATACCAGTGAAACGGTGATAAAAGGTGATGCACTGGTTCCAGCAATCAGTGCCGCGTCGATACTGGCTAAGGTTTGTCGCGATGCTGAAATGTGCCAGTTTGATCAACAGTACCCGGGCTATGGGTTTGCCGCTCACAAGGGTTACGGTACTGCGCAGCACCGGGAGGCGATAGCGCAGCTCGGGCCCTGTCCCATTCATCGGCGATCCTTCGACCCCGTTCGGAGCATGCTGGCGGCCAGCCAACGGCAACTTCGCTGAATTGATCCGGCCTTTTGAGCCGGCCCCGGGTATTTCCGGCGCAATAGTTTGCTATGCTAGGTGGGTACCGCTCCGGAGCACACGGCAATTGCTTTGCTGTGTGCAGTTGGTTTTCTGGCGATGGCTGTGTAAGACCCCCGAAATAGCGGGATGCCTTTGCCTCTGTTGCTTCCTGGTCGCATGATCATCGACCTGCGGCCTGTGGTCTTTCCAGCGCACTCAAGGAACGCCCCATGAAACAGCTTAACGGTCACGATGCAGTCTACTTATATGCCGAGACACCTTCCACCCCGGGACATCTAGGCTTGCTCTACGTCTACGACCAATCCACGGCGCCGCAGAACCGGGTCAGATTCAAAAGCATTCTGGAGCACATCCGGGAGCGTTTGCACATTTCCCATGTGTTCCGCTCCAAATTGATGCGTATGCCCTTTGATGTCGATCATCCCTATTGGGTCGACGATGAAAATTTTGATCTGGAATACCATGTGCGCCATCTGGCACTGCCCAAGCCCGGTGATTGGCGACAGTTTTCAATACTGGTTTCGCGACTTCATTCGCGGCCACTGGATATGTCAAAACCCCTCTGGGAGATGTACGTCATTGAGGGGCTGGACAACATCCCCTGGCTGCCGAAAGGGTCCTTTGCCATTTATACCAAGGTGCACCACTGTGCCATCGACGGCGCCGCTGCCATTGACCTGGCGAGTCTATTCCACGACAAGAGTGCAGAAGCAGCTGGCGGAGTTGAGGAGCAGAGCTGGACCCCCAGTCCCAAACCGCCGGTGAAGAACCTGGTGATCAACACCCTGCTGAATAACGTTAAGCACAACTTTGAAACCGCTTTTGATCTGATCAATGCCATTCCCTCGCTCGGCAAGATGTTGCTCGAAAAAACCCGCAGGCGGGATATGGAGCCAGAGGAAACCGTGGTGAGACCGGAAACCCGTTTTAACCACGATCATGTTTCACCCCATCGGGTATTTGGCGGTGTGGAATGGAGTCTGGATGATATCAAGGCGATCAAGAATGCGGTGAGTGGGGCGACCATCAACGACGTATTGCTGGCGCTCTGTGGCGGTGCACTGCACTACTATCTCCAGGCCAAGGAAGAATTACCCTACCACTCGCTGCGCGCCATTGTTCCCGTTCGCCAGAATGACAACGGCAACAATCATGCGGATAAGCTGGCCTTGATGACGCCACCCTTGCACACCCAGGTGTCCGATCCCCTGGAGCGCCTGGAAGCCATTCAATGGGACACTTCCACCAGCGCGGCACTGGAACATGCCCATGGCGCCAAGGACATGACCGATATCACCAAGCATATGCCCTCCTTTACCATGGCGCTGGGGATTGGGGTCGCCACCCACAGTCATTTGTCCCGCAAGACCCTGGCGGCCATCGGCAACTGTGTGTTGACCAATGTGCCGGGGCCGCAGATACCCCTGTACATGCGCGGTGCCAAACTGGTGTATGTGTCTGCCCTGGCGCCGCTGGTAGAGGGGCTGACACTGATGTTCAACGCGGTCAGTTACAATGGCCGGATCAGCGTGTCCTTCCAGTCCGACCGGGATGTATTGCCGGACCCGGAGTTTATGGAGCAGTGCTGGGAGCGCTCTTTTAGTGAACTGAAATGCGCCGCCACCAATCAGTGTGAAGACGCTGAAGGCGAGGTGATTCACAAGGTGCGGATCCCGAAAACCGCCAAGCGCACACCGGGAGCCAGTCGCGGACGCGCCAGGCAAACGGGGCAAGCATAGACTAATCAACTCGCAGTGCCCCTGGGCCTGCACCCCTGATCCGCGCTAGAGAAAACAGAATTTATGGAACCGTCGTTCGTCCACCTCCGTTTGCACAGTGAATATTCCCTGGTCGATGGCATGGTACGTCTCAAACCCCTGGTAAAGCGCGTGGCGGAGCTGGCCATGCCGGCTGTCGCACTCACCGATGTCTGTAATTTTTACGGCTTGGTCAAGTTTTACAAGGCCGCTCAGGGGGCGGGCGTGAAGCCTATCTGCGGCGCCGACCTGCAGGTCGCCAGTGTCGTGCCCGATGGCAATCCCTTCACGGTCACCCTGCTGGTGATGAATCATCAGGGCTACCGCAATCTCACGCGCATCATCTCCCGCGCCTTTCAGGAGGGCCAGGTGCAGGGAAAACCCTTTGTGCAGCGCCACTGGATCAGTGAGGCCGCGGAAGGGCTGATTGTCTTGATCGGTCGTTTTGGCGATGTCGGCCAGGCGCTTCTGAGCGCTAAGGACGACCAGGCCAAACAATTGCTGAGCGAATGGCAGCGTGAATTCCCGGATCGGCTGTATCTGGAATTGACCCGCACCGGTCGCGGCGGCGAGGAGGATTACCTGCACCGGGCCGTGGCGCTGGCAGCCGCTTTTGACTGCCCGGTGGTGGCGACCAATGATGTGCGTTTTCTCGAGGCTGAACACTTTGACGCCCATGAAGCGCGGGTCTGTATCGGCGAGGGGCGGGTGCTGAACGACCCCCGTCGGGAACGCCGTTACAGCGAGCAGCAATACCTGCGCTCAGCGGCGGAAATGATGGAGCTGTTCAGCGACATCCCCGAGGCGCTGGAAAACTCCGTGGAAATTGCCCGGCGCTGCAGCCTGGAGCTGAAGTTCGGCGAGTATTTTTTGCCCGAATACCCGATTCCCGAGGGCATGACCACTGACGGCTACTTTGAAAAAGTCTCCTGGGATGGGCTGGATGAGCGACTGTCGACTTTGCTCGACAGCAGCGCTACGGATTACCAGCAACAGCGGCAAGTCTATCTGGATCGTCTGCGGTTCGAACTGGACATCATTATCCAGATGGGCTTTCCGGGCTACTTCCTGATCGTGATGGATTTCATTCGCTGGGCGAAGGACAACGATATTCCCGTGGGGCCCGGCCGGGGTTCCGGCGCCGGCTCCCTGGTGGCCTACGCGCTGGGAATTACCGATCTGGATCCGCTCGAATACGACCTGCTGTTTGAACGCTTTCTCAATCCGGAACGGGTATCGATGCCGGACTTCGATATCGACTTTTGCATGGATAATCGCGACCGGGTGATTGCCTACGTGGCGGACCGCTACGGTCGCGACGCGGTGTCCCAGATCATTACCTTCGGCACCATGGCCGCCAAGGCGGTGGTCAGGGATGTGGCCCGGGTACAGGGCAAGTCCTACGGCCTGGCGGACAAGCTGTCAAAAATGATTCCGCCCGATATCGGCATGACCCTGGAGAAAGCCGTTGCCCAGGAAGAGGTGCTGAGAGAATTCCTCGACAACGACGAGGAGGCCCAGGAAATCTGGGAAATGGCCCTGCAGCTGGAGGGTGTTACCCGCAACGTCGGCAAACACGCCGGTGGCGTGGTGATCGCCCCCACCACCCTGACGGATTTTGCGCCGCTCTACTGCGACGAAGCCGGGGACGGGCTGGTGACACAGTTCGACAAGGATGATGTGGAACAGGTGGGGTTGGTGAAGTTTGACTTTCTCGGCCTGCGCACCCTGACCATCATCGACTGGGCCGTGAAAATGGTGAATCAGCGGCGTCTGGCGGCCGGTGACCCGGCGGTGGCGATTGGGGCGATCCCCCTCGATGATCCCGCCACCTACGGACTGATGCAGCGGGCGGAAACGACGGCGGTATTCCAGTTGGAATCCCGCGGCATGAAAGACCTGATCAAGCGGGTGGAACCGAACTGTTTTGAAGATATTGTCGCCCTGGTGGCGCTGTTCCGCCCGGGTCCGCTGCAATCGGGCATGGTGGACGACTTCATCAATCGCAAGCACGGCCGGGCGGAGGTGGCCTACCCGGATTCCAAGTTCCAGCACCAGAGCCTGAAACCGGTGCTGGAGCCGACCTACGGCGTCATTGTCTACCAGGAACAGGTGATGCAAATCGCCCAGGTGCTGGCCGGCTACACCCTCGGTGGCGCGGATATGCTGCGCCGCGCCATGGGCAAGAAAAAGCCAGAGGAAATGGCCAAGCAGCGGGAGATTTTTGAAGAGGGTGCCAGGAAGCAGGGCATAGATCCCGACCTCGCTATTAAAATTTTTGATCTGGTGGAAAAGTTTGCCGGTTACGGTTTTAACAAGTCCCATTCCGCCGCCTATGCGCTGCTGGCCTATCAGACCGCCTGGTTGAAACAGCATCATCCTGCCGAGTTCATGGCCGCGGTGTTGTCGGCGGATATGCAGAACACCGACAAAGTGGTCACCCTGATCGAGGAGTGCCGCTCAATGAAACTCGCGGTGCTGCCCCCGGATGTGAACCGCGGTCACTTTATGTTTACCGTGTCGGATGCCGAGGAAGTGATCTACGGCCTGGGCGCGATCAAGGGGCTCGGCGAGGGCCCCGTGAACAGCATCATGGCGGCCAGGGAGGAGGGTGGCCCATTCCGGGATCTGTTTGATTTCTGTGCCCGGGTGGATGCGCGCCGGGTCAACAAACGAGCCCTGGAGGCGCTGATTCACTCCGGGGCGTTGGACACCATTGGCCCGGAAGGCGAGATAGGCTACCGCCGCGCCGTGATGCTCGGGGCGATGGAGGAAGCGGTGAAAATGGCAGAACAGCACTCCCGCAATGCCGATTGCGGCATGTCCGATCTGTTTGGTGCCACGCCGAAGGAGAGTGCCCCCGAAATAGGGTATCAGGCCTTTCGCAACCAGCGCAGCCTGAGCGCCAAAGAGCGGTTGCGGGGTGAGAAGGATACCCTCGGCCTGTACCTGACCGGCCATCCGGTAGATGAATACCTGGATGAACTCAAACATTTTGTCGGTGCTCGCATCGCGGACCTGAAGCCGGATAAAAAAGCGCAGCTGGTGGCCGGCCTGGTGGTGGGCATGCGCATCATCAAAACCAAGCGCGGTGACAATATGGCGGTGATTACGCTGGATGACCGCAGCGGTCGCATTGAAGTGGCCATCTTTGCGGATATTTTCCGCGCGCATCGGGAGAAGATCGACAAGGATGCCCTGTTGGTGTTGGAAGGGCAGGTGTCCGAGGACGACTACACCGGTGGTCTGAAAATGCGCGCTGAATCGGTGCGCAATTTAGTTGAGGCGCGGGCCAATTACCTCAAGGGGATCGCTATCCAGCTCCATCGGGATAGATTGAGCGGAGCCTGCCTGGAGCAATTGGCGGATATCATGTCCCCCTATCGCGAGGGTAGCTGTCCGGTGCGAATCCACTACCGTTCGGATTCGGCGGCGGGTGAAATTGCCCTCGGTGAGCAGTGGGCTGTGGCACCGGAGGACGACCTGCTGCACAAATTGCGCGACCTGTTTGGCAACGGCGGCGTACAGTTGAGATTTTAATCCGGGTAGGAATTACCCTGTGCTGTCAGTACAATTGACAATCCTCCAGAGCGGAGTCGAACTCATCTTGAACACCATGGAAAAGCGGGCCCTATGAATCTGAATTATCTCGATTTCGAGCAACCCATTGCAGAACTCGAAGCCAAGATCGAAGAACTGCAACTGGTCGGTAACGACAATGAAGTGAATATTACCGACGAGGTGGTGAAACTGCGGGATAAGAGTCAAAAGCTGACAGAAAAACTCTATTCTGACCTGACGCCCTGGCAAATTGTCCAGGTGGCCCGCCACCCGCAACGCCCGTATTCAATGGATTACATCAGACGAGTGTTCACGGATTTCGAAGAGCTGCACGGCGATCGTCACTTTGGCGATGACAGGGCCATCGTCGGTGGCGTTGCCCGACTCAATGGCAAGCCGGTGATGATCATCGGCGAGGAAAAGGGCCGTGGGGTTAACGAAAAAGTCTTTCGCAATTTCGGTATGCCCAAGCCGGAAGGTTATCGCAAGGCCATGCGCCTGATGGAAATGGCCGAGCGCTTCAAAATGCCGGTGTTGACCCTGATCGACACGCCCGGGGCTTATCCCGGCATCGATTCCGAGGAGCGGGGCATCAGCGAGGCGATTGCTCAGAACCTGGCGGTGATGTCGCGGCTCAGAACCCCCATTATCTGTACGGTGATCGGTGAAGGCAGTTCCGGTGGCGCACTGGCCATTGGCGTGGGTGACTATCTGAATATGCTGCAGTACGCCACGTATTTTGTGATCTCGCCGGAGGGCTGTGCCAATATCATCTGGAAGACCACGGAAAAAGCACCGGATGCCGCTGAAGCCATGGGCGTGACCTCTTCCGTGCTGCTGGATTTGGGCATTATCGATGAGACTATCCCGGAACCCCTCGGCGGCGCCCACCGGGATATTGATGCCATGGCCGCCACCCTGCGCGAGCGCTTGTCAGCTCAGCTTGACCAACTGCAGGCGGTGCCCCTTGATGAATTGCTTGAGAAGCGCTATCAGCGGCTGATGAATTACGGCAATTCCTGATAGGTTAACCCTTGCCCAGGGCGCTTCCACGGGGCCCAACCATTTCAGTGCTGCGCGGACAAGACCACCAGAGTTCCCACTATGTTGTGGTGCAGCTCGATGGGCAGCGTCAGTTGTTTTTCGAGCCAGACTGGCATATTGGCTTTGGACAGGGGCAGTTCCAGATCCAGCGCCGGCAGTCGGCACTGTGGACTCAACACCAAATCGGCGCCCAGTAGTTTGAGGGTGGGGTGGGCCTGTTGGTTGGCGCGCACCAGTCTGCCCCGACGATCGAAAGCCAGCAGCCCCTCTGTTTTCCAGCCGAGGAACATGGTGCGGGTGGCTTCGATCACCTGTTGGCGCGAATGGAAATAGTCTTTGGCCAGATTGGATTCAATCAACCTGGCTGCCATGATGGCAAAATCGAGCGCATTGCTTTGGTAGGTGTCTGTCAGGCCCGACAGATCCACGGCGCCCAGCACCTTGCCGTCGTGGGGATCGCGGATTACATCCGCGGAGCAGGTCCAGTGCTTGATCCCGGCGCAAAAGTGTTCCGCACCGTAGAGTTGCACCGGTTCGGCCGCTGCCAGGGCGGTACCGACAGCGTTGGTGCCGGCGGTTTTCTCATCCCATACGCCCCCCTGTACAAGGTTGATGTCCCGGGCTTGGCTGAGCACCCCTTCATCTGCCTTGACATCGAGAATCAGACCCTCTGCATCGGCCAGCAGGATCAGGCTGTCGGTACGAAACAGGACCTGTGACGCCCTCTGTAATATCGGGTGGGCGGCTTTCAGTAAGTCCGCCTGAATAACCCGGCGATGTTCCAGTTGATCCGAGTCGGAGAGAAGGGGCGCATATTGCAATTCCGGGTCGGTCTGGGATTCGTAACACCTGCGCCAGGAATCCCCCACTACCGGCCTGATGAAGTCGCCCGGGTATTCCTCGTCTACCAGAAATTTTTCCCAGGCGGCCAGCAACTGGTTGTGTTGCTGTGGGTTGCTGAGCATCTGGGTGCGGTCGCGCATTTGCGCGGTAGCCAGCGCCGCCTGTTCCCGGGTATAAAAATGACCCCGTTGTACAAAACCGGAAATGATGCCGGGGCGGACTGCAGTTACCTTGCCGTCGGAGAGCCGAGATGCCACCACATCGTTCGGCAGCCCATCCAGCACGTGCATGGGGGCTTCGTGGCCGTTGGCGAATTTGGAGTCGTAGACAGTGCCGCTTTCCATATCGTAGAAAGCGGGCTTGAAGCCATAGGCTCGGTTTTCTTCACTGATGCCACCTTTGCCACGGTAAAAGTCGTTCTCCTCCTGCAATCCTTCAAGAGTTAACGCGCCACGCTTGGTGGTTGTATCTTCTACCGTGTCGAACTTAATTGTGGACATCGACACCTCCGGGCTGAGTACATCATTTATTACGGCGCCGATAGGCTGTTAGATTTTCAGGCTAACCAACGCGTTCCCGCCATGTCCCTTTGCTTAGAAGTATAGACACTGAAATGTCGATTACGTCTCATAAGCGCACTGTTTATCAGTGTTTCCGACCGATTGGCCATTATATGGCGGCACCGGTTGGCGACTTGTTTTGACTTTGTGGCCTCAGTATCCGGACGACATTTTGCCTGGAGCGTTTCCTTGCCATAGGTGGTGTTAACCGGTACTTTACCAGCATCTCTGCTCCACCGGTATTTATGGCCTTTACTCCCGACTCTCTGGCTCCGTTCCTCCCCAGGTTGCACTGCGCAGAGCGCTGTTATGTGGGGTATAGCGGAGGTCTCGATTCCCATGTGCTGCTGCACGCCCTGGTGAGGTTACTGGGGTCAGGGGGCGTAACGCCTATCCATATCAATCATCAATTATCTCCCCATGCCGAGCAATGGCAACAGCACTGCCTGGCGCGCTGTCGGGATCTGGGCGTCGATCTGTCGCTGGAAAAGGTGTCAGTCAACGTTGCGGGGCGAGGTCTCGAAGACGCGGCCAGGGCGGCCCGTTACCAGGTGTTTGAACAATACCTGCAGCCCTCTTCACTGTTGTTGCTGGGGCACCACGCCGATGACCAGGCGGAAACAGTCCTCTACCGGCTGTTGCGGGGCAGTGGACCCCGCGGCCTTGCCGGTATTCCCGTCAGCCGTGCGCTGGGCGCGGGCGAACTGCTGCGCCCGTTGCTCAATTTCACGCGCCGGGAATTACAAGCCTATGCCGAACAACATGAGTTGGTCTGGGTGGAGGATGAAAGCAACGACGAAACGGCATTTGATCGCAATTTCATTCGCCATCGGCTGCTGCCTCCGCTGGCAGAGCGCTGGCCCGATTACGCCAGCCGGATTGCCCACAGCGCTTCGCGATGCCGGGACAATGAACAGTTGGTGGCCATGCTGGCGGCACAGGACCTGATGGGGGTCTGCGAGCGCCCCGAGCGGCTCGGCTGGAGTGTCGACCTGGAGGCATTGCAGGGGCTCGACGAACTGCGTCAGGCCAATCTGCTGCATTATTGGCCCGGCCATCACCATCTGCCCCGTCCGGGACATCGGGCGGTGGATGCAATCCTGAATGAGTTGTTACCCGCCAGGGAGGATGCTGAACCGCTGGTCAGCTGGAGTGGGGCACAGCTGCGGCGGTTCCGGCGGCGCCTTTACTTGCTGCCGAGGTCTGGTGAGACGCCAATGCCGCCTTCCGAAACGATTGCCTGGGACCCCTCCGGGCCGCTTGTGTTGCCGGATGGCAGTCGACTGGAGGTCAGTGTTGTGCCCGGAAGGGGGGTGTTTTTCCCCGCCGACGCCAAGGTGGAAATTCGTTATCGGCGGGGCGGTGAGCGCTGCAAACCACTGGGGCGCAGTGGCTCCAACACACTGAAAAAGTTATTCCTGGAATACGGTCTGGAACCCTGGTTGCGGGATCGGGTGCCGCTGATTTACGTTGATGGCGCGTTGGCTGTCGTGGCGGATCTGTGGATTTGTGAAGGTTTTGCCGCCGCTCCGGCTCAGTCCGGCACTGTCATTGAATGGTCATTTCCCGAGTAATTCGCATTGAGCGCACAGCAGCTTTCTGGTAGTCTGACATCCCATCTTGAAGTGGATGGGCGCCGGTCTGCAGTTGTTCTAACCCGTAGCCAAGTTTGCATGATTTATCAATAACATACCTTTCATGAGGTGTGGGTTCGGCATTTTTCAAAGTAGTCTTCAAAGTGTTCGGAAGGGTCTAGATGACGCGTTATATTTTTGTTACGGGCGGTGTTGTATCTTCTTTGGGGAAGGGTATCGCTTCGGCCTCACTCGGCACGATTCTTGAGGCCCACGGACTGAGTGTTACCATCCTCAAACTGGATCCGTATCTGAATGTCGATCCGGGCACCATGAGTCCTTTCCAGCACGGTGAAGTGTTCGTGACGGAAGACGGTGCTGAAACGGATCTCGACCTGGGCCACTACGAGCGCTTCCTCTCATCGAAGATGAGCAAGCTCAATAATTTCACCAGTGGCAAGATTTACGAAACCATTTTGCGCAAAGAGCGCCGCGGCGATTACCTGGGCGGCACCGTGCAGGTGATTCCCCATGTGACCGACGAAATCAAACGTCGGGTGCTGGCCGGTGGCGAGGGCTACGATGTGGCCATCGTCGAAATCGGCGGCACGGTGGGGGATATTGAATCCCAGCCCTTTCTGGAGGCGGTGCGCCAGTTGAAACTGGAACTGGGTTCCAGCCGTTCCATCCTGATTCACCTCACCCTGGTGCCCTACATTGCCACCGCCGGTGAGACCAAGACCAAGCCGACCCAGCACTCCGTCAAGGAACTGCGCTCTATTGGCCTGATGCCGGATATTCTGCTGTGTCGTTCCGAAGTGGAGCTGGACGAAGGACAGCGCAAGAAGATTGCCCTGTTCACCAACGTGGAAGAGCGCGCGGTGGTACCGCTGCTCGATGCCCGCACCATCTACGCCATTCCCCGGGATTTGCAGAAACGCGAACTCGACAAGATTGTGATGGAAAAGCTGCATCTGGAATACAGCGAGGTGGACCTCAGCGCCTGGGATTGGGTGGTGGATAACCAGCTTAATCCCCAGCATCAGGTCACCATCGCCATGGTGGGCAAGTACATGGAGCTGCTGGATGCCTACAAGTCGCTTAACGAAGCGCTGATCCACGCTGGCATCCGCAACCAGACCAAGGTCAATGTGCGCTACATCGACTCGGAAGATCTGGATACCGATATGTCCCTGCTGACCGGGGTCAATGCCATTTTGGTACCGGGCGGTTTCGGGGTGCGCGGTGTCGAGGGCAAGATCAAGGCCGTCAACCATGCTCGCACCCACAATATTCCCTATCTGGGTATTTGTCTGGGTATGCAGGTGGCGATGATTGAATTTGCTCGCAACGTCTGTGGCATGGACGGCGCCAATAGCACCGAGTTTGATCAGGACACCCCGTATCCGGTGATCGGTCTGATTACCGAGTGGGTGGATATCGACGGCAGTGTCGAGACCCGTTCCGAAGATTCCGATCTGGGCGGCACCATGCGTCTGGGCGCCCAGAATAGTTACCTGGTGGAAGGTAGCATGGCCCGCGAGGTCTACGGCTCCGATGTGATTCTGGAACGCCACCGCCATCGCTACGAAGTCAATAACAAATACGTGCCGCAGCTGCAACAGGCGGGCATGAGAGTCGGCGGCTGGTCTGAGAGTAAAACCCTGGTGGAGACCATCGAGATTCCAGGACACCCCTGGTTTTTTGCCTGCCAGTTCCACCCGGAATTCACCTCCACCCCACGCAACGGCCATCCGCTGTTCAGCAGCTTTGTCAAGGCGGCGCTGCACCACGCCGGCGAGATCTGAGCCATGGCCGTCTCCAGTGTGACGATCGACGTCAACGGCATCGGGGTCGGCAACGACCGCCCCTTCGTGCTGTTCGGCGGCATGAACGTGCTGGAATCCCGCGATCTTGCCATGCGGGTGGCCGAGCACTATGTGGACGTGACCAGCCGATTGGGCATTCCCTACGTGTTCAAGGCGTCCTTTGACAAGGCCAACCGCTCTTCCATCCATTCCTACCGCGGCCCGGGCATGGAAGCCGGCCTGAAAATCTTTGAGGAAATCAAAAATACCTTTGGCGTGGCGGTGATTACCGATGTCCACGAAGTGCACCAGGCCCAGCCGGTGGCCGAGGTCTGCGATGTGATCCAGTTGCCGGCTTTCCTGGCCCGCCAGACCGATCTGGTCAAGGCGATGGCGGACACCGGTGCGGTCGTCAATGTGAAGAAGCCGCAGTTTCTCAGCCCCTCCCAGATGGGCAATATCGTCGATAAGTTCCGCGAGTGCGGCAATGACAGGATCATGCTCTGCGAGCGCGGTGCCAGCTTCGGTTACGACAACCTGGTGGTCGATATGCTCGGCTTTCGCACCATGAAAGAGGTGAGTGGTGGCTTGCCGTTGATTTTCGATGTGACACACGCCCTGCAGTGTCGCGATCCCATGGGTGCCGCCTCCGGCGGTCGCCGCCACCAGGTGGCGGAGCTGGCTCGCGCCGGTATGGCGGTGGGCCTGGCCGGACTGTTTCTGGAGGCCCATCCCGATCCCGACAGGGCGAAATGCGATGGTCCCAGCGCCTTGCCGCTGGATGTGCTGGAGCCGTTCCTGGCCCAGGTGAAAGCAATTGATGAACTGATCAAATCCCAGCCGGCACTGCAAATCAGCTAGCCCTGGAGAAGCGGTTTTTTAAGTACAGTGGCCGCGCCAGGTCGCCGCTGTAAATGTTTGAGGGAGAACTAGATGACCAAAATTACCGACATCCGCGCCTACGAAATACTGGATTCCCGGGGCAACCCCACCGTGGAAGCAGACGTGATTC
>NZ_JBFHQR010000002.1:0-56248 GCF_041592135.1 Porticoccus sp.
AAATACAGGCTACCGGTGACAACAAGGGCGCCACCGATAGCGCAGAGAGTAAGCCAGATCAGCGCGCGAGCGATTTTGAAAATTGGTTTTGTCATGGTGGGGCCGTTTTGAAATCAGCGTGATATTATAGAGTCAATGGAACAGCGATACACTACTTGCAAACTTGGGGAAAATAGTTAAAGTTCTCTGTTAGTAGCTTTGCGTAACCTTGGGAAAAGAAAACAAAAATGGGAATTTTCAGTTTTCTAGACCAGCAACCCAAATGTTTATTGGGCCTGGATATAAGCTCTTCTGCTGTGAAGTTGCTGGAAATCAGCCGGAGCGGTAGTCGCTTCAAGGTAGAAAGTTATCTGGTAAGGCCGCTGCCGCCAAACACCGTTGTTGAGAAAAATATCAATAACGTCGAAGCGCTGGCAGAGACAATTCGCAAGGTGGTATCACAAGCCAAGGCCAAGGCTCGCGATGCCGCGGTAGCCGTGTCTGGATCGTCGGTGATTACCAAGGTGATCGAGATGCCGGCTGATCTCAATGAGCAGGCCCTGGAAACCCAGATAGCCCTGGAGGCCGATCAATATATCCCCTACCCCCTCGATGAAGTCGCCCTGGATTTCGAAGTCATCGGTCCCTCACAGAACAACCCTGAGCAGGTGGACGTGCTCCTTGCGGCTTGCCGTCGGGAGAATGTCGACTCCAGAGCCGAGGCGCTGGAGGCGGCTGGTTTAAATCCAAGGGTGGTCGATGTAGAGGTGTTCGCGGTAGAGCGGGCCTTCGAGTTGCTGGCGACGCAATTGGAGGAATTGGGCGAGCAGGTTGTCGCCATTGCCGATGTCGGCGCGACGATGTTGACCCTCAGTGTGCTGGTCAATGGCAAAACGGTGTATACCCGCGAACAACTGTTTGGCGGCAAACAGGTGACAGAGGAAATCCAGCGTCGCTACGGCCTGTCTCTGGAGGAAGCCGGTCAGGCAAAGAAGCAGGGCGGATTGCCGGAGGATTATGTCACCGAAGTGCTTGAACCTTTCAAGGATGCACTCGTCCAGCAGATTTCCCGTTCCCTGCAATTTTTCTTTTCCTCGAGCCAGTATAACTACATCGACCAGTTGATTCTGGCGGGAGGGGTTGCTGCCATGGAGGGGTTGCGGGACGAGATAGAGGAAAAGCTGGGTCTGCCAACCATGGTTGCCAATCCTTTTGCGGACATGGAAGTGTCTGGAAAAGTGAATGCGGTTGCCTTGAGTAACGATGCGCCAGCCATGTTGATAGCGGCAGGTTTGGCTTTGAGGGGGCTGGAATAAGATGGCCAAGATTAACCTCCTTCCATGGCGTGAGGCCCATCGTGCCGAAAAGAAAAAGGAATTCATCACCCTGATTTGCGTGGTGTTGGTGGCGGCGGTTGTGGTGTCCTTTGGCTGGGATCGCGTGGTGAATGCCCAGATTGCCAATCAGGAGAGCCGAAACCAGTTTCTTAAGAGCGAAATTGCCAAACTCGACAAGCAGGTAGCGGAGATCAAGGAGCTGAAAAAACGCCGTCAGGACTAGCTGGACCGGATGCAGGTGATTCAGGAGTTGCAGGGTAACAGGCCCGAAATCGTTAAGCTCTATGACGAATTTGTCCGAGCTGTTCCCGACGGTGTGTATTTCACCCAAATGACATTGAAGGGTAAGCAAATTTCTCTGGTGGGTTATGCCGAGTCGAATAATCGCGTCTCGGCGCTGATGCGTCGGCTGGATGCGTCCTACAAGTTTGCGGAGCCGAATCTGACCAAGGTGCAGGCGGATCCCATATTGGGTGAGGACGGTAGCCGTTTTGAGATGCGGGTCAAGGTCATCACGGCACCGGTGGAAACTGAATCCCCTGCCAAGGCTGAAGGAGAAGCATGATGGCCCTGAGCGATTCCATTCAGCAGTTAAAAGATTTCGATTTTTCAGAGCTGGATTTTGAAACCATTGGTGTATGGCCCTTTCCCGTCCGGGCGATTTTGCTGGTGCTGGTTTTCTGTGCTGTTTTGGGAGGAGCCTACTACTTTCATGTGAAGGACCTGGGGGTGGAGCTGGAAAGAGTTCGGGGGCAGGAGGTCAATCTCAAGCAGACGTTTGAACAAAAGGCCTTTCAGGCGGCTAACCTGGATGCCTATAGAACGCAGATGGTCGAGATGGAGAAGCTCTTTGGCGCCCTGCTTGCCCAATTACCCAGTGATACGGAGGTGCCGGGGCTACTGGAGGATATTACCGAGATTGGCAATGGTGCCAGCCTAAATATCGTCAGTATCACCCTGCAACCGGAACGCGCGGCGGAGTTTTACGTGGAGCTGCCGATCAAGATTGTCGCTCAGGGGGGGTACCATGATGTTGGTGCCTTTGTCAGCGGGGTGGCCGGTTTGCCACGCATTGTGACATTGCACGATTACAGCTTGTCGTCGAGAGGAAATGGCGGTCTTCTGACGCTTGAAGTTGAAGCAAAAACGTACCGCTACAAGACGCAGGAAGACTAAAAAATGGCCAAGTACTTCGGTTTGTTTTTTGGGGTCGTCAGCTGTGTCCTTGCTTCGGGATGCGCTGGTGATGGGGAACACCAGGATCTTCAGAACTTTATGAGGGAGGTCAAGGCGCGCCCGGCGGGTGAAATAGAGCCGATCCCGACATTTCGCGCCTATAAGAACTTTCGATATGGCGCGATTGCCATGCGCAGCCCCTTCGAAGCGCCGCTGTTGATTGGCGCTGGTGAAAAAGTTGCTGGCAAGAATACGGTGGCTGCTCCGGATGAGTCTCGCAAACGGGAATATTTGGAAGGCTTTAATTTTGCCGCGCTGTCCATGGTTGGTATTTTGTCAAAAGATGGACAGATCTGGTCGTTGCTCGATGACGGCAGTGGCGGCATTCACCGCGTCACGGTGGGTAACTACCTGGGTAAAAACCATGGCCGCATTGCGGGAATCAGTGAGTCCAGGGTTGACGTGATAGAGATAGTTCCCGATGGGAAGGGCAGTTGGGTCGAGCGTCCACGGACCCTGGCTCTAAGAGAGAAGGACTAATCGATGTTTGGGGAATCTGAGATGAAAGGGTGTCTGAAAAAGAGTGTGTTGATGCTGGTTGGGTGCCTTGTCTCCCTGGGGCTGTCAACACAGGTATTGGCTCAGGTGACGCTGGAAGATATCAGTTTTGCGACGCTGCCCGGCGACAGGTTCGAGGTCAAGATGTCTTTCTCTGCAGCCCCTCCTGCCCCGGAGGGCTATACCATTGATAATCCCGCGCGGATTGTGCTGGATTTGCCGGGGGTCACCAGTAGTCTGGAAAGAAAGCACGCACTCTCTTTTGAAAATGCACGCAGTGCCGTGCTCCTGGCGACGGCCGATCGCACCCGCCTGATCCTCAATATGCAGCAGATGGCGCCCTATGAGACCCATGTTTCCGGTAATGTGCTGACGATGGTGGTTGGCGCTGGTGAAGGGGTGATCAGGACTGAGGCCTCATCCGCCATGGTTGGCTCAAAAGCCAGTGCCAAGACGTTTGGAGATCAGTCGTTCAGTATCAAGTCAGTCGATTTTCGACGCGGTGAAAAAGGTGAAGGGCTGGTGGTGATCGGCCTGTCAGACCCTTCTGTCAGTGTTGATATTTCCCATGTCGGCGGTGCTATTAAGCTCAATTTCTTCCGCACAGGGCTTCCTGGCGCGCTGGATCGTCGTCTGGACGTGATGGATTTTGCGACACCTGTAAAAGAGGTTGACGCCAGTTCCGATGGCTCGACCACGACCGTGTTGGTGAATGCCATTGGTGAATATGATTACATGGCCTATCAGGCGGATGATCAATATATCGTCAGCGTCAAGCCGCTCACTGAGGATGAGGTTGAGCAGAAGAAATCGCGGTTTGCCTATGTGGGTGACAAGCTGTCGCTCAACTTCCAGGACATTGAAGTCAGGTCTGTGTTACAGCTGATAGCGGACTTTACGGAATTGAACCTGGTGGCCAGTGACACCGTCGCTGGTAGCATTACCCTGCGTCTTGAAAATGTGCCCTGGGATCAGGCGCTGGATATTGTGTTGAAAGCCAAAGGCTTGGACAAGCGCCAAGAGGGTAACGTGCTGATGGTGGCTCCTGCAGCCGAAATTGCCGAGCGCGAGCGCTTGCAGGTCGAGGCCAACAAACAATTGCAAGAGCTGGCGCCCCTGCGCACTGAATTTATCCGGGTTAAATACGCAGATGCGCGTCAGTTGTATGAGCTGTTTGACGTGCGCCGCGGTGGCGGTGGCAGTGGCGGTCGGAATGCCACAGATAGCATGCTGTCTGAGCGGGGGGCGGCCATTGTCGACGACCGGACCAATACCATTATCCTGACGGATACTGAAGATAAGATTAGTGAGTTCATGAAGCTGATTGACCAAATTGATATACCGGTCAGGCAGGTTCTGATCGAAGCGCGGATTGTTATTGCCAACACCGATTTCAGAAAGGAAATTGGGGCCCGACTTGGTCTACAGGGCGCCCGGACGCCGGACAGCTCCGATTTTGGCTTTGGTGGCTCCCTGGAAAACTTCGCTGATCCAAACAACCCTATCAGCATTTTTAATGGTGGAACTGGAACCATCCTCGTCAATGATGCTGGGTTAGGTGTAGATCTTGGTGTTAACAATCCCAATGGTAGTTTTGCCCTTGAATTGCTGACCCAGAACACCTTCCTAGATCTGGAATTGAGTGCCCTGGAGAATGAGGGCACTGGTGAAATCGTTTCTCAGCCCAAAGTACTGACCGGTGACAAGCAGAAGGCTTCGATCAAAACGGGTACCGAGATTCCCTATCAAAATGCCACATCCAGTGGTGCGACCTCTGTCCAGTTTAAAGAGGCGGTGCTGAAACTGGAGGTAACACCCCAGATTACCCCCGATGGCCGCATCATCATGGACATTAACGTAAACCAGGACTCTGTGGGGGATTTTGCAGTTAATGGTGAACCGGCGATCGATGTGACACAGGTAGAAACCAAAGCCATAGTGGGCGATGGTCAGACACTGGTATTGGGCGGACTCTTCCAGATGCAGACAGTAGATACACAGGAAAAAGTGCCTTTCTTCGGGGATATTCCCTATCTGGGAAGGCTGTTCCGCAAAGACCTTAACGATATGCAAAAGCGGGAAATCCTGATCTTTATTACCCCCAAAATCCTTAATGAAGCCCTCCTTGATTAATGACGAAACCTAACAATGTCTTTCTTGTCGGCCCTATGGGGGCCGGCAAGACAACCATCGGTCGTCTTTTGGCCAAAAATCTTTCTCTGAAATTTGTTGATCTCGATGCCGAAATAGAAAAGCGTTGTGGGGCGGACATCCCATGGATTTTTGATGTGGAAGGCGAGCCCGGTTTCCGGAAAAGAGAAAGCCTGCTGCTGGAGGAGCTCACGGGCTCTGAAGGAATCCTCCTTGCGACAGGTGGTGGCGCCGTCATCGATCCGGGCAATCGGCGATTTCTGAAAGAGCGCGGCTGTGTTGTCTACCTCTGTGCCTCGGCCACACAGTTGCTGGAAAGAACCTCCCACGACCGGTCGCGGCCTCTGCTGCAAGTGGATGACCCGCTGGCGGTACTGACGAGGCTGATGGCTGAACGAGATCCGCTCTACCGAGAAGTGGCGGACCTGATCGTCGAGACGGAAAGAAAGAAACCCCAGGTTGTGGCCGAGTCAGTGGCGAGGGAAGTTCGCCAGTATCAAGCCTAATGTGATAAATTCGCCCCCCTTTGTTTCCGGGAATTTTTTGCTGTGTCTACTTGTATCACACTGACTGTCGATTTGGGCGAGCGGAGCTATCCCATTCTTATCGGTGCCGGTCTGCTGAAAACGCCGGGATTGCTTGTGCCCTATATCAGCGGTTCGCAGGTGTTGGTGGTGACCAATGAAACCATTGCCCCACTGTATCTTGAACAGTTAACGGCAGCGTTGCCGGCGCATCAGGTAGATACGGTTATTCTGCCGGATGGTGAAAAATACAAAAACCTCGATACGCTGAATCTCATATTCGATCGTCTGTTGGAACAACGGCATAACCGCACCACTACTCTAATTGCCCTGGGTGGCGGTGTCGTGGGCGATATGACGGGATTTGCGGCGGCCTGTTATCAGCGCGGTGTCAATTTTATCCAGGTTCCTACCACATTGTTGGCGCAGGTGGACTCTTCGGTGGGCGGTAAGACCGCCGTCAATCACCCGAAGGGCAAGAATATGATCGGCGCGTTTTACCAGCCCCAGTGTGTCATTGCTGATACGACGACGCTGGATACGTTGCCGGACAGGGAGTATCGCTCTGGGCTGGCCGAAGTGGTGAAATATGGCCTGATTGCCGATGCCGATTTTTTTAACTGGCTCGAGCTCAATGCCGATGCCTTGATGGCGCGTCAACCCGAAGCCCTGGCTACGGCTGTCCGGCGATCCTGTGAGAACAAGGCGCGGATCGTCAGTCAGGACGAACGGGAGGGTGGGATCAGGGCTATCCTGAATTTGGGGCACAGCTTCGGGCACGCAATTGAAACTGCCCAGTCCTATTGCGACTGGTTGCATGGCGAAGCGGTGGCAGCGGGTATGGTGATGGCGGCAGAACTGTCCCGATTGCTGGGTTGGCTCAGCCTTGCAGACAGGCAGCGCATTGAGCGGTTGCTGGCCAAATGCCAGTTGCCCACTTGGGCGCCCGACAATATCGACGCCAAGACGTTTATAGCATTGATGGCAGTGGACAAGAAGGTCCTGGATGGCACGTTGCGCCTGGTGCTGCTGAAATCCCTGGGTCATGCTGTGGTGACCTCCGATTTTGATACAGATTGCCTTTCCAGGTTGCTGTCGAGTAAAGAATGAACCAAAATCGAGTCCTAAGTCTGTAGTTGGTCGGCAGCAGGACTTCTTTTTCCTCCCCGAGAAGTTTGTGGCGTCGGCCCCAGCCATGTAAAATGTCTCTCCTTTTGTGTCCGGGCGTTCTATCTCTCTGCCTTGGCTATGTAACCAGCTGTTTTTACTTGTATTCTGTCTAGAGTTTTATTATGTCGACAGGCCTCTATCGGTTAGATGAATTTAAAGATAACTGTGGCTTCGGTTTGATTGCCCATACCAAAGGGCAAGCCAGCCACCGTATTCTGGAAACTGCCATTGAGTCGTTAACCTGTATGACCCACCGCGGCGGTATTGCTGCGGATGGGAAAACGGGTGATGGCTGTGGTTTGTTGATGCAAAAACCCGATGGGTTTATGCGTCAGATAGCGAAAGAGCTTTTTTCTGCAGAGTTGCCCCCACTCTACGCAGTGGGTTCGATCATGTTGAGCCAGGACGGCGAGTTGCGGGAGCAGTCCAGAAAGCTTCTGGCTGAGGCGCTGCAGCACGAAGGGCTCGAGATAGTCGGTTGGCGTGAAGTCCCTACCGATAACGCCTGTCTGGGTGAAATTGCACTGCGTTCCCTGCCGGTATTTGAACAGGTGTATGTGACGGCTGGTCAGCTGGATGAGCAGCGGTTCAATGCACGGCTGTTCATTGCCAAGCGCAAAGCCGAGAAAGCGCTTTCTGCAGACCCCTCTTTCTATATCGCCAGCTTGTCACCCAATGTGCTCTGTTACAAAGGGTTGATGATGCCGGTGGATTTGCCCAAATTTTACCGGGATCTCGATGACCCTCGTCTGGAAACGGCTATTTGCGTTTTTCACCAGCGATTTTCCACCAACACCATGCCGCGCTGGCCCTTGGCGCAACCGTTCCGGATGCTCGCACACAATGGTGAAATCAACACCATTACCGGTAACCGCAACTGGTCGGTAGCGAGAACGCCGAAATTTGAGACCCCACTATTGCCCGACCTGCTCGAGGTTGCACCGTTGGTCAATCGCACCGGTTCCGACTCGTCGAGCCTGGATAACATGCTGGAAGTGTTGGTGGCGGGTGGTATGGACCTCCACAAGGCCGTGCGCATGCTGGTGCCGCCGGCCTGGCATAACACCCAGGATTACGGTCCGAATGAACGAGCCTACTTCGAGTATATCTCCATGCACATGGAGCCCTGGGATGGTCCGGCTGGCCTGGTAATCACCGATGGTCGCTACGCCGTTTGTACCCTGGACCGCAATGGTTTGCGCCCTTCCCGTTGGGTGCTGACGGATGATGACATCATTACCGTCGCTTCCGAAGTGGGTGTTTACAAGTATCAACCGGAGAATGTGGTTGCCAAGGGCCGTCTCGGACCGGGTGATATTCTCTCCATCGATACATTGACCGGCAGCATACTGAATGCTGAGGATGTCGATCGCCAGCTGGCCTCGGGCAACCCCTATCAGAAGTGGTTGCGCGATGGCAGCGTCAAGGTCATGTCCACCATGGAGCAGGATAGCATCGAGGTGGAAGGTGCCCTGAGCCGCGATGAGGTTCGCCGCTACATGAAATTGTTCCTGGCTAGCCAGGAAGAGCGCGACCAGGTGATGCGACCCCTGGCGGAAGGTGGTCAGGAAGCCGTGGGTTCCATGGGTGATGATACGCCCATGGCGGTGCTGTCCGCCAAGCATCGCACCCTCTACGATTATTTTCGGCAGCAGTTTGCCCAAGTGACCAACCCTCCCATCGACCCGTTGCGCGAATCGCTGGTCATGTCATTGGCCACACAGCTGGGCCGTGAAGAGTGCCTGTTCTCGGAAACCCCCGGTCACGGCAAGCGGGTCAACCTGAACAGCCCGGTGTTGTCGCCCCGCAAATACTACGCCCTCAAAAATGTTGAGCAGGCGGACTATCCGGTCAGGAAGTTCGGGGTCAATTATGACCCCCAACAGAACAGCCTCCAGGAGGCGATTCAGAATCTGTGCCTGGAAGTTGAACAAGCCGTCAAAGACGGTGTGGTCTTCTGCATTCTGTCCGATTCGGATATCGCCCCGAATAGGCTGCCTATCCAGATGTTGATGGCGGTGGGTGCCGTACATCACCACCTGATAGCCGTGGGCGAACGCTGCAACGCCAATATTATCGCGAGTACGGCATCAGCCCGTGATTCTCACCAGATTGCCACCCTGATAGGCTATGGCGCATCAGCCGTTTACCCGTACTTGAGCTACCACATTCTCTCTGATCTGGTTCAGTCAGGTGAGGTGCTGTGCGATCTCGGCACCGCCTTTAAGAACTACCGCAAAGGGATTAACAAAGGGCTGTTGAAGATACTCTCCAAGATGGGCATCTCTACCATTGGCTCATACCGTGGCGCCCAGCTTTATGAAATCATCGGGCTGGCTTCGGACGTGGTGGCAACCTGTTTTGCCGAGACGCCGAGTCGCATCGAGGGCGCCGGTTTTGCCGAGCTGCAGCGCGACCAGCAATTGCTCTCGGCGGAGGCGTGGAGTGAACGCAAGCCGATCAATCCCGGCGGTTTGCTGAAGTATGTCCACGGCCAGGAATATCATGCCTTTAACCCGGATGTGGTGCAGGCATTGCATCGTTCTGTACAGAATAACGATTATGCGGCCTGGCACGACTATGCCGGCTTGGTCAATAACAGACCGGTAGCGACTCTGCGCGATTTGCTCAAGCTGAGGAGTGACGTTGCGCCGGTGCCGCTGGCTGACGTTGAGCCGATAGAGCAGATCATCAAGCGTTTCGATTCCGCCGGGATGTCCCTGGGGGCACTGTCGCCGGAAGCTCACGAGGCGCTGGCAGAGGCCATGAACAGCCTCGGCGGTCGCTCCAATTCCGGTGAGGGCGGCGAAGACCCCGCCCGTTATGGCACTATCAAGGTTTCCAAGATCAAGCAGGTGGCATCCGGTCGCTTTGGGGTCACGCCGCACTATCTGTCCAGCGCGGAAGTCATCCAGATCAAAGTGGCCCAGGGCGCCAAGCCCGGTGAAGGTGGTCAGCTGCCCGGCGGCAAGGTCAACGACCTGATTGCCCGGCTGCGTTATTCCGTTCCCGGTGTGACACTGATTTCGCCGCCCCCCCACCACGACATCTATTCCATCGAGGACCTGGCCCAGCTGATCTTCGACCTCAAGCAGGTCAATCCCGAGGCGTTGGTGTCCGTAAAACTGGTGTCCCGTCCCGGTGTCGGCACCATCGCCGCCGGTGTGGCCAAGGCCTATGCGGATCTGATCACCATCTCCGGTTATGACGGCGGTACCGCGGCGAGCCCGCTGACCTCAATCCGCTACGCCGGCTCACCCTGGGAGTTGGGCCTGGCGGAAACCCACCAGACCCTGCGCGCCAATGACTTGCGCGACAAGGTTCGCGTGCAGACCGATGGCGGTTTAAAAACCGGTCTGGATGTGGTCAAGGCGGCCATTCTGGGTGCAGAAAGCTTCGGCTTCGGTACCGCGCCGATGGTGGCCCTCGGTTGTAAATACCTGCGCATCTGCCACCTCAACAACTGTGCAACGGGTGTGGCCACACAGGATAAATTGCTGCGGGATGAGTACTACCGCGGCACGGTTGACATGGCGCGCAATTTCTTCCGTTTCATGGCGGAAGAGACTCGCGAGTGGATGGCGCGCCTGGGTGTTAGAACCCTGGGTGAGCTGGTCGGCCGGGTGGATCTGCTGGAAGTGCTGTCGGGCACAACGGACAAGCATAAAAAACTCGACCTCTCGCCCATTGTCTATACCGATGAGCTGCTGAAGAGCAAGCCGCAAACCTGCCAGGTGGCGAGAAATGTGCCGTTTGACAAGGGCGGGCTGGCCGAGCAGATGGTGGCGGATACTTTGCCCGCCATCGAAGCAAAACGCGGTGGTGAGTTCAGTTATTCCATCAGCAACTGTGACCGCTCGATTGGTGCCCGGTTGTCTGGTGAAATTGCCAAGCGCTATGGCAACCAGGGTATGGCTGAGGCTCCGGTTAAACTGATCCTGCGCGGCGTTGCCGGCCAATCTCTGGGCGTGTGGAACGCCGGTGGCCTGGATATCCACTTGGTCGGGGATGCCAACGACTACGTCGGCAAAGGCATGGCGGGCGGCAAGATTGTGATTGCCCCGCCGGAAAACAGTCAATATGCCTCCAACGCTGCGCCCATTGTTGGCAATACCTGCCTATACGGTGCCACCGGCGGCAAGCTATTTGCCGCTGGCCGTGCCGGTGAGCGTTTCGCGGTGAGGAATTCCGGCGCGCTGGCAGTGGTCGAAGGCGCCGGTCACCACTGTTGTGAATACATGACCGGTGGTGTAGTGGTGGTATTGGGCTCTACCGGTTACAACTTCGGTGCAGGTATGACCGGCGGTTTTGCCTATGTGCTCGATGAGGAGAAAAACTTTGTCGATCGCTACAACATGGAGCTGGTGGATATTCAGCGCATTACCAGTGAAGCCACAGAAGCCTACCGACACAATCTGGAAAGCGTCATCCAGGAGTTTGTCCGGGAAACGGGCAGTGCCTGGGGGCAGAAGATCCTCGATGACTTTGAGCACTATGTAAGCAGGTTCTGGTTGGTCAAGCCAAAAGCGGCAAGCCTGCAGAGCTTGCTCGAGCACACCCGTGCAGAACCACAGTGAATGGCAGATGGCGCAACTGAGTAAAGGTTTGCATTTATGACCCAAAGGCTGAACAACAATTTTCAATTTGTCCAGGTTAGTCGCGAGGAACCCCGCAAGAAGGGGCATCTCAGCCGTACCCGTGCATTTGTTGAAATTTATGAACCTTATGAGCAAAAACAGGCGTCCAGCCAGGCGCACCGTTGTCTGGAGTGCGGCAATCCCTATTGTGAGTGGAAGTGCCCGGTCCACAACTACATTCCCAACTGGCTGAAGTTGCTCTCTGAAGGAAATATTCTCGAAGCGGCTGAGCTCAGTCACCAGACCAATACACTGCCTGAAGTATGTGGTCGGGTCTGTCCACAGGATCGCCTCTGTGAAGGTGCTTGTACGCTGAACGAGGACTTCGGTGCGGTCACCATTGGCAGTGCCGAAAAATATATTACCGATACCGCGTTCGCCATGGGCTGGCGACCGGATATGTCCCGGGTTAAATGGACTGAAAAACGGGTCGCTATTATCGGTGCAGGTCCGGCGGGTCTCGGTTGTGCGGATGTGCTGGTGCGCAATGGCGTCAAGCCAGTGGTCTTTGATCGCTATCCCGAGATTGGTGGTCTGCTGACGTTCGGTATCCCGGAATTCAAGCTGGAAAAGTCCGTGATGCAGAACCGCCGCAAGGTCTTCGAGGCGATGGGTGTCGAGTTCCGCCTCAATACCGATGTCGGCGTCGATGTGCAGATGCCCCAGTTACTGGAAGAGTTTGATGCGGTCTTTCTGGGTATGGGTACCTATACCTACATGAAAGGTGGATTCTCCGGCGAAGATCTTCAGGGTGTGCACGATGCCCTGCCGTTTTTGGTAGCCAATGTGAATCGCAACATGGGCTGGGAAAAGGATCCCGCCGATTTCATCAGTGTCGCGGGCCAGCGTGTCGTGGTGCTCGGCGGCGGTGATACCGCCATGGACTGTAACCGAACCTCCATTCGCCAGGGTGCTGACGCCGTGGTCTGTGCCTACCGGCGCGACGAAGAAAATATGCCTGGCTCCCGCCGCGAAGTGCAAAATGCCAAGGAAGAGGGCGTGCAGTTCCTGTTCAATCGCCAGCCCATCGAAATCGTCGGCAATGGTCGGGTGGAAGGTGTCAAGGTGGTGACCACCGAATTGGGTGAGCCCGATGAAAGGGGCCGCCGTCGCCCTGTGCCGATTGCCGGCAGTGAGGAAATCCTGCCCGCCGATGTGGTATTGATCGCCTTCGGTTTCCAGCCCAGTCCCGCTCCCTGGCTGAGCGATATCGGCGTTGAACTCAACAGCTGGCAGGGTGTGGTGGCGCCGGAAGAGCAGCCGTTCAAGTTCCAGACCAGCAACCCCAAAGTCTTTGCCGGTGGGGACATGGTGCGCGGTTCAGACCTGGTGGTGACCGCCATCTGGGAAGGTCGTCAGGCGGGTGAAGGTATCCTCGACTACCTGCAGGTATAGGATTGCCGATGACCGCACTAAAGAACGACCGCTTCCTGCGGGCACTGCAGCGTCAGCCTGTCGATGTAACGCCAGTTTGGATGATGCGCCAGGCCGGCCGCTACCTGCCTGAATACCGTCAGACACGCTCCAGGGCCGGGGACTTTATGGGCCTTTGCACCAATCCTGAATTGGCCTGTGAAGTCACCCTGCAGCCCCTTGAGCGCTATCCCCTGGATGCCGCCATTCTGTTTTCCGATATCCTCACTATCCCTGATGCCATGGGGCTCGGCCTCTATTTCGAAGAGGGAGAGGGCCCCAGGTTCAGGAAGCCACTGCGCAGCGAAGCTGATATCTCCGCACTCGAGGTGATCAATCCCGAACGCGATCTGCCCTATGTGATGGATGCGGTAACCACCATTCGCCGCGAGTTGAATGGGCGGGTGCCGCTGATCGGTTTTTCCGGAAGTCCCTGGACGCTGGCCACATACATGATTGAGGGCGGCTCCAGCCGGGACTTTGCCCGCAGTAAAACCATGCTGTATGAACAGCCGGAGCTGATGCACCAGCTGTTGGATGTGTTGGCGCAATCGGTCACCGCCTACCTGAATGCACAAATAGCAGCCGGCGCCCAGGCAGTACAAATTTTTGATACCTGGGGAGGCAGCCTCTCCCACAGCGCTTACCGGGAATTTTCCCTCCGTTACATGTCCAAAATCGTTGCAGGTTTGACACCGGAAGCGGAGGGGCGTCCTGTACCCGCGATTCTCTTCACCAAGGGTGGCGGGCAGTGGCTGGAGGCCATTGCCGAGACCGGGTGCGATGGTATTGGCTTGGACTGGACAATGGACATTGGTGCCGCACGGCAGCGTGTCGGCCAGAAAGTCGCTCTTCAGGGTAATATGGATCCGGCTGTGCTGCGCGCCTCCCCCCTGCGCATTCGCCAGGAAGTGGCGGCCATACTGGAACAGTATGGCCACGGAGAGGGGCATATTTTTAATTTGGGGCATGGCATCACGCCGGATATCAGCCCAGAAAACGCCGGGGCATTTGTTGACGCAGTTCACGAATATTCAGCGAAGTACCACAAAAAAACCTAATTAAACTAACCAGTTATCGTCATATCTGACCGGTTGACCTACGTCAGTTGCTATTGTGTCGAACAGGCATATCCTTAGCTTGTAAGTCTGTGGTTTTAAGTTGCACAGAATTTCTAAACTACCTGTACCCCTGACGTGGGGGCGTGAACGATATGAGCATCAAACAGATCAAAATACGTGCGGATGACATCACAATAGGGATGTTTGTCTCCTGTCTTGATCGCCCGTGGAGCCAAACGCCTTTCCCCATCCAGGGTTTGCTGGTGAAGAGTCCCAAGGAGATCACTGCGCTGCGACACTATTGTGATCACGTATTTATTGATGTGACCAAAGGGGCCAGCCCAATAGGGGCTCCTGTCTCTGAAGGTTACATATCTCAAGCGGGCCAGGGAAAGAAAATTATTTCCTCATTGGTAAAAGCACAGGCCGGTATTGCGGAGAAAAGTGACGTGACTCCGATAGAGGTCAGGCACAATGTTTACACTGAGGTTGTACCCCTCAGCAGCGAGGTGGAACACGCGGAAAAGGCGCTGTTACAGTTGCGCGGCCAGTTTACCCTGGCGGCCAAACAGATCGCCAAAGGTCGTGATTTTGATTACCAGCAGCTAAAAGATGCGGTGGCGGATATGGTCAACAGTGTTGTCCGTTGCCCCGACGCCTTCACCTGGCTGCTGCGTCTCCGTCTGAAAGACCAGCAAACCCATGATCACAGCATGCGCGCGGCACTCTGGGCTGTTCAGTTTGCCCGTTTCATCGGTATGCCGAAAGGGGATATGTCCGTACTTTGTCTCGGCACGCTGTTAAAGGATATCGGCAAGGTTAAACTGCCCAACGGACTGCTGCGCAAAAAGCGGCGAACCCCCGAGGAAGCCGCCGAATATCAGAAGTTCGTGGAATATGGAGTCGAGATGTTGCGGGCTTCAAAGAGTGTTGAGCCCAGGGTAATTTCGGTGGTGCGCTATCACTGCGAGCGCTTCGATGGCAGCGGTTTTCCGGAAGGCATTCTGGGCGGTAAAATTCCCCTGTTGGCGCGTATCGCCGGCATTGCGACGACCTATGATGCGATTTCCAACCCGCTGGAATCTGAAGAGCCGGTTGCTCCTTCTCGCGCTGTGAGTCTTCTCTACAATATGCGCGACAAAAAATTCCAGGATGATCTGGTGGTGCAGTTTATCCAGTCTATCGGTTTGTATCCCACCGGTACGCTGGTGGAGTTGACCACCGGGGATGTCGGTGTTGTGGTTGAGCAGCACGCCCAATCCCGTCTCACCCCCAAGGTGGCGGTGTTTAACCAGAAGAAGGCGAAGGCCTCCGGGGAATATATCCTGCTGGATTTGAAGGATGAAGAGCAATCGCGCCGTGAATTGGTCAAGAGCGGTATTGCCAAAGCCAGTTCGGTATCGAAGCTGGCCATTGCCAGGGATTTGGAGATCTCCGGTTACGACGTCGACATTCCGGCGGTTAGCAGTATCTTCATGAAAAATACCAGCAGAATTCTGGACACGACCCTATCCGGTTCCCAGGATGGGGAGTCCGGCCCGACAGTCAAGAGCGGCTTGCTCTCCGGCCTGCGGGACCGTTTCCGACTCTGATCCCGCAGGGCTCACATCGACAATCGTTCAGCGATCGCCTGTCCCATCTGGGTAGTGCTGCCGGGGGCCAATCCTTCAGTCCAGCGGATAGTATCCTGTTCAAACAGCAGGATGACGGTTGAGCCGAACCGAAAGCGCCCCATTTCATCCCCTTTGCCGAGGCTGATCTGGCCCCGTTCAAATTGGTTCTGTTGCAACGTTCCGGCCTGGTAATTGCACTCCCAGACGGACTCAATGCCCGCGACCATCATGGCGCCCACCAGCACCACAGCACAGCGTCCCAGCGGGGTGTCAAACAGGCTCACCAGTCGTTCATTTTTGGCGAACAGGCCATCCACCGTGCCGGTGGTCGCTGCATTGACCGAAAACAGCTTGCCGGGGATGTAGCGGCAGTAATCCAGTTCGCCGGCGACAGGCATATGTGTCCGGTGGTAGTCGCTTGGGGACAGGTAGATGGTGATGAACTGGCCATTGTGAAAGTGCTTGCTGTCAGCATCCCTCGCACCCAAAAGCGCCTCGACGGAAAATGATTTGCCCTTGGCCTGGAAGATGTTGCCGGTGCTGATTTTGCCCAGCTGGCTGACAGTGCCGTCTGCCGGGCAGGCGACCTGACTGTCACCGGAGGCGATCGGGCGTGCCCCCGGTTTGAGGGCCCTGGTAAAGAAATCGTTAAAGCTCGCATAATCATCCAGCTCACTGGATGCAGCTTCAGCCAAGTTTACCCGGTAATGGCGGATAAACTGGCGAATCAGCGCATTTTTGAGTCCCGGATGTCTGCTCTCTGCCAGTTTTGCCCCCAGTCGGGATACGCCGTGCTGGGGGGTAAGGCGTTGCAGGGCGACAAACCATTCAGCCCAGTATTGGTTCATCCCTATAGCTCCACCGGGGTGTCGGGTCGATTGCCCCACTCCCACCACGAGCCGTCATAGGCGCGAATATTGTCGAAGCCCAGCAATTGGCCCAGCATATAGGTGAAGCCGGAACGATGATGTGACTGGCAGTGGGTAACCGTCGCCTTGGCAGGATTGATACCGAGCTGTTTCAGCTGTTCCAGCGCATCTTCGCGAATCCGCATATTGCGTCGGCTGTCCATCAGGCTGGTCCACTCGCAATTGATGGCGCCGGGAATATGGCCACCCTTGTCGGACATGACTTTTTCGCCCCGGTACTCCGCCGGGCTGCGGGCATCCCAGATCTGCAGATCGCCGGCGTCGAGATGAGCCATGATCTCTTCCGTTGTGACCAGGGCCTTGAGATCAACCCTGACCTCCAGCTCCAGGGCCGCAGGTGCCGGAACCTCTTCTGTCATCGGGAAGCCTTCATTGTGCCATGCCACAAAGCCACCATTGAGGTAGGACCACTTGTGGTGACCGATCACGTCCAGCGTCCAGATAAAACGACCGGCCCAGCCGCCCCCTTCGTCGTCATAGACAATCACATGGGTGTCATCCGTCAATCCAAGCCGGCTGAACAGCGCGGACAGCTGGGGAGGGGAGGGTAATTTATTGGGCCAGGGTTGGCCGCCATTCATCAGTTCCTGGGGTGAGACGTGCACCGCGCCGGGGATATGTTTGCGGCTGTAGAGACCATCATTACAGAGGTCGACAATCAGAATATCGGGTTCGCCGAGCAGTTTTTGCAGATCTTCCGGCTCGAGCAGTTTTGGGATCGCGGACATGGTGCCTCCTGTACAAATTGCAGGCGGCGATTGTACCACCGATCATTCGGCCTTTTGCCATGGCTAGCGGGCAGTTTCCAGGCTTTGTACGATGTGCCTGAAGCTCTCCACCCGCCGCTGGGTCAAATCACCATTTGCCATTGCTTCCGCAATAGCGCAACCAGGCTCGCTACCCATATGCCGGCAATCCCTGAATTTGCACTGTCCCAACAGGGGGCGGAACTCCACGAAGCCGTCGGCGACATCGGCGGGGTCGAGGTGCCAGAGGCCGAACTCGCGTATGCCCGGCGAGTCGATGACTTCGCCGCCATTGGGTAGTCGGAACAGCCTGGCGGTGGTGGTGGTGTGGGTGCCCTTGGTGACCGCCTCGGAGAGTGCCCCCACGGCGGTGTCCGTTCCGGGGGCCAGGGTGTTCAAAAGTGACGATTTGCCGACCCCGGACTGGCCGACAAAAACACTGGTAATCCGGTCGAGGCGGTCAGACAGGCGGCCGATTCCATCACCGCTGCGGGCGGAGACCTGCAGGCAGTCGTAACCCAGCTGCTGGTAGTCCTCCAGCAGGTCGAACAGATAGTCGCGGTTGTGATCATCCACCAGGTCGCTTTTGTTCATCACCAGGATGGGCGTTATGCCCTGGTGCTCCGCCGCGACCAGATAGCGATCCACCAGGTTTCGATGTGGCTCTGGAAGTGGCGCCAGGACAACCACGATACAGTCGATGTTGGCGGCCACCGGGCGCAGCCGGCCGCGATTATCCGGTCGGCACAGTTCACTGCTGCGGGATTGCACGGCGACGACTACCCCCTTGGGTTCGCCATCCTGCCAGATGACCCGGTCCCCGGTGACAATGGACGGCAGATTGGCGCGCAGGTGGCAGCGTTTGGCCGGACTTTCATCGGCGGGATCGGGTTCCACCTCCACCTGGGTGCCAAAGCAGGCGATAACCCGCCCGCTCTGCGCCGGGCCTAGGTCGTCGGTGGCGAGGAATTCCTCCGCCTGCCGTTGATCGACCGCATTACTGGCCTTCGCCTGATTGCGTTGTATCTGGCGCTGTTGCTGTTTGGTCAGGTGGCGTTTGCTCAAAAACCCTTCCTAATATGGCTTCCTGCCCAACCCCGATTGGCTGGCTTAGTTGGACGCAAGGATATAGCATAAGGGCACCGTGGGACAGGAATCAGAAATGCCCAAACTGGAGGGGATTTACCAGTCGCTGTCGGCTTTTATGCCATTGCTGGCCACCCTTGCCGTGATGGCATCGGGATTGTGGTTCGCCAATTGGCTGTTGTTGCGGCGTGCCAGCCTGACCACTGAATCCCGATTGCCCGGTCAGGTCACCATGCTGGTGCTGACCGCGGTCGCGCTGATCGCCGTGATTCTGGCACTGCCGGTCAGCGAGTCCACCCGCGGCGATCTGCTCAGTCTACTGGGACTGGTATTAACCGGGGTGATCGCACTGTCGTCCACGACCTTTGTGGCCAACGCCATGGCTGGGCTGATGTTGCGCGCGGTGAAAAGTTTCCACCATGGTGATTTTATCCGCGCCGGAGAGTATTTCGGCCGTGTCACCGAGCGGGGGCTGTTTCATACCGAGATCCAGTCTGAAGACCGGGACCTGATCACCCTGCCCAACCTGTTCCTCGCGTCCAATCCGGTGACGGTGGTGCGCTCCTCGGGGACCATTGTCTCCTGCGACCTCTCCCTCGGATACGATGTGCCGCATTATGATGTGGAGCCCTTGCTGAAGGAGGCTGCCCAGGCTGCCGGTCTGCAGGAACCGTTCCTGCAAATTCTGATGCTGGGGGATTTTTCAGTGAGCTACCGGATCTCCGGTTATTATCCGCAGGTGAAGCAGTTGCTGACCATGCGTACCCGGTTGCGCAAGGAGGTGCTGGACAAGCTCCACGGTGCCGGCATTGAAATTGTCTCCCCCGCCTTTATGAACCAGCGCCAGTTCAGGGATGGCGAGAAGTTCATGGCGCCCCCCAAGTTGCCCGAAGAGGGGATTGCTGCACCGCAGGCGCCCGAAGCACTGATTTTTGACAAGGCCGACCGCGCCGAGAAAATCCAGAACCTCGAGAATGAGGTGCAATCTCTCGCGGTGGAAATCAAGGTATTGAAAGAACGACAGCAGGCCTGTGCAGACGAGGCGGAAGCCGGGGTGCTCAAGGGCGACATTCGCCAGCGTGAAGAGCGCCTCGCCAGCCTGGAAAATATTATCCGCAAAGCCAAAGAACCCACCCCATGAAAGATATTGCACTGATCAAAGACCCCCTTAACCTGATCTGGATCGATCTCGAGATGACCGGGCTCGACACCGACAACGATGTGATCATAGAGATCGCCACCCTGGTCACGGACAAGGACCTGAATGTACTGGGTGAAGGGCCGGTACTGGCAATTCACCAGCCCGATGAATTACTCGATGGCATGGATGAGTGGAACACCCGCCAGCACGGTAAGTCTGGACTGACTGAACGGGTGCGCCATAGCCAGATCACCCTGGCCGAGGCCGAGCGGGCGACCCTGAACTTTCTGGAGCAATTTGTGGAAGCCAGGCAGTCGCCCATGTGCGGTAATTCCATCTGCCAGGATCGCCGCTTTCTCGCCCGCCAGATGCCGGCCCTGGAAGCCTTCTTCCATTACCGCAACCTCGATGTGAGCAGTGTCAAGGAAATCCTCCGCCGCTGGCGGCCGGAGTTGGCCAAGGGACTGACCAAAAAAGGCGCCCATCTGGCCATGGATGACATCAGGGACTCCATCGACGAGCTGAAGTATTACCGCGAGGTATTTTTCCGTATGGGGGATGCGGATTGATGTGGCAGGTCTACCTCTCCGGCGAAATTCACACCGATTGGCGCGAGCAGATTGTCAGCGGTGCCCAGGCGCAGGCGTTACCCATCACTTTCAGCTCCGCGGTGACGGATCACCAGGCCAGCGATGCCGCCGGGGATGTGCTGGGTGAAGAGAACCATCCGTTCTGGCGCGACCACCGGTCGGCCAAGGTGAATGCCATCCGCACCAAGACCCTGATCGAGGGCTGTGACTTGGCCATTATCCGTTTCGGCGACAAGTACAAGCAGTGGAACGCCGCCTTTGATGCGGGCTACTGCGCCGCCCTCGGCACCCCCTACATCAGCCTGCACGATGCCGACATCATCCATCCTCTCAAGGAGGTGGATGGCAGCGCCATGGCCTGGGCGCAAACGCCTGATCAAGTGGTGGCGATACTGGCCTATCTGACCACGCAGCAGTGATGCCGTTATGACGGCATTCTGGTGGCGGGATTGGTAATTTTCCGCTTGCGCCTTTTGGGTCTGCTGTGTTGCTGTAATGCCCAGGAGATGTGCTCTCTTAGCATTTCAGAGGGATGATTTTCCCGGCTTTTCAGTGCGCTAATAACCGAGTCGGAGGAGGGGGCGTTGCCCAGTCCCACCGCCAGGTTGCGCAGCCAGCCGGTGTAGCCGATGCGGCGAATGGGCGAGCCCTCGGTGTATTTCAGGAATTCCGCTTCGCTCCACAGGAACAGCTCCACCAGCTCCCGGTTATCCAGTTGGTGGCGGGGTGAAAAATCTTTCTCCGTTGCGGAGGGGGCCACCTTGTTCCACGGGCAGATCGCCTGGCAATCGTCGCAGCCGAACACCCGGTTGCCCATGGGTTCGCGAAACTCCTCGGGGATGCTGCCCTTGTTCTCAATGGTGAGGTAGGAAATGCAGCGTCGCGCATCGAGTACATAGGGTTCCGGGAAGGCATCGGTGGGGCAGACCTTGAGGCAGGCGCTGCATTCGCCGCACTGATCGTCCTCGCCGGGCTCATCCACCGGCAGCGGCAGGCTGGTGTAGATTTCGCCGAGAAAGAACCAGGACCCCACTTCACTGTTGATCACCAGGGTGTGTTTGCCCAGCCAGCCGAGTCCGGCTTTGACCGCCAGCGGCTTTTCCATCACCGGCGCGCTGTCCACAAAGGGGCGCTGGATGACGGCGCCGGGAACGGCCTGCTCAATGTCCTTGGCCAGGGTGGTGAGTCGTTTGCGGATCAGCTTGTGGTAGTCCCGGCCCAGTGCATAGCGGGAGATATAGGCCTTGTCTTCGGCCTTGAGCACGGCAATCAGGTTGCTGTCCTCCGGCAGGTAGTCCATGCGCACACTGATGACTCTGACCGTTCCCGGCAACAACTGTTCGGGGTGATAGCGCTTGCTGCCGTGTTCAGCCATCCAGCGCATCTCCCCCTGATAGCCGTTCTCCAGCCATTGATTGAGGCGCTCGCCACTGCCGGATAACTCAATATCGGTGATGGCGACCTGTTGAAAGCCGAGCGCGTTGCCCCAGGCTTTGATTTGCCGGGCGAGCTGCGGGTAGTCGATGTCGGGGGTTTGGCAAGTCATGGTCGAACTGCTGTCTATAGTTAACGTATAATTTTGCCAGAAATTCGCCGGATAATCGGTAACTTATGTTTCAGCATTTGCCAATTCCCCTCTATACCGCTCAACAGGTCCGTGAGCTGGACCGCCTCGCCATCCAGGATTGGGGTGTTCCCGGCATCAAACTGATGAAACGGGCCGGTTACGCGGTGTTTCAGCAGTTGGTCAGCCGCTGGCCCGGCGCACCGATCACCGTGTTTTGTGGCGCCGGCAACAATGGTGGCGATGGCTACATTGTGGCGGCGCTGGCTGCTGAAAGCAGGCTGCCGGTCACCGTGGTGCAGGTCGCCCCGGTCGGCAAGTTGCGCGGTGATGCGCGGCTGGCCTATGACTATGCCCGCCAGGCCGGCGTTGATATGGTGCCGTTCAATGACTGCCTGACGCTGGATAGCGGTGTGGTGGTGGACGCGCTGCTGGGCACCGGTTTGAGCGGCCCGCTGCGGGAACCCTTTGCCCAGGCTGTTCGCCTGATCAATTGCGCCGGCTTGCCGGTGGTGGCCGTGGATATCCCTTCCGGGCTTTGCAGCGATACCGGTATGCCCGCTGATCCCACCGTCAGCGCGGAGCTGACGGTTACCTTTATCGGTTTGAAGCAGGGGTTGTTTACCGGTGAGGGCCGGGTGCACGCGGGTGAACTGGTGTTCAGCGATCTGCGGGTGCCAGCGGCTATCTATCGACAGATCCTGCCCAGCGGAGTGCGGTTGGATCTGGAGGAGCTGCTGATGGCGCTTCCGCCCCGTCGCCGGGATGCCCATAAGGGCCATTTTGGCCATGTGCTGGTGGTGGGCGGTGATCTGGGATTCGGTGGTGCGGCGGCCATGGCCGGAGAGGCCGCATTGCGAACGGGAGCCGGACTGGTTACTGTGGCCACTCGACCCGAACATGTCGGCGCGCTGTTGTCCCGCAGACCGGAATTGATGGTGCGGGGAATCACCTCCGGTCAGCAGCTCCAGCCGCTACTGAAAGCTGTTTCGGTGCTGGTGGTTGGGCCCGGACTGGGTCAATCCCCATGGTCCGAACAGTTGATGCAACAGGCGCTGGCCGCCGGCCTGCCCACGGTACTGGATGCGGATGGCTTGAACCTGCTCAACAATAGTCGTTCAGCGGCCCTGCCATCCGGTAACTGGTTGATGACGCCCCACCCCGGTGAGGCCGCCCGACTATTGGGGGTGACCGTTGCCGATATCCAGCGGGATCGTTTTGCGGCGGTTCGTGCGTTACAGCAAAAATTCCAGTGCCCGGTATTGCTGAAAGGCGCCGGCACATTGGTGTGTACGGCGGATGATCGGCCCGTCAGGGTCTGTTGCGGCGGCAATCCCGGCATGGCGTCCGGGGGTATGGGCGACGTGCTGAGCGGCATTGTGGGCGGCTTGTTAGCGCAGGGTGTGCCCGCTGCGGAGGCGCTACCACTTGGCGTGGGGCTGCACGCCGAGGCCGCAGACCGGGCGGCGGTGGATGGCGAGCGGGGCCTGTTGGCCACCGACCTGTTTGGGCCCCTGCGGCGACTGGTGAATCCTTGAGCGACGTTTTTGACATGCTGTTGATCGGGGAGCAGGCCATGGTGGACTTTGGGGCACAGCTGGGGAAATTGCTGCCCGAAGGGGCCCTGGTCTTTCTGGAAGGTGATCTGGGTGCCGGAAAAACCACCCTCAGTCGCGGTATTCTGGCAGCGTTTGGGCACAAGGGTGTGGTGAAAAGTCCGACCTACACCCTGGTTGAGCCCTATCAGTTGGGAGACAAGCTGATTTATCATTTCGACCTGTACCGCCTCGGCGATCCCGAGGAGCTGGAGTTTATTGGTATTCGCGATTACCTGGACCAGGCCGGCTGCTGTCTGGTGGAATGGCCTGAGCGCGGAGCCGGGATGTTGCCGGAGCCCGATTTGCTGGTAGAAATCAACGTGGTAAATGATGCCCGCCGTGTGGCGATTTCTGCCGGCACCACAAGAGGCCAAAAAATCATAGGGGATCTGCACACGCTGTCATGAGGATGGTCTGTTTGCTGAACACAGCTTTGCTGCGCGGATTGCCGATGCTGTTGCTGGCCCTGTGCCAGCCATTGGCGGCGGCCACCGTGGACGGGGTGCGCCTGTGGCGTGCGCCTGATCACACCCGGCTGGTGTTTGACCTCAGTGAGCCGGTCAACCACAAGCTATTTCTGCTGGATAACCCTTCCCGTCTGGTGGTGGATATTGCTCACAGCACCCTCAACGCCAGTACCGGGAGTCTCGATTTTTCCCGATCCCCGGTCGCTTCCCTGCGCAGTGGCGTCAAGGATAAAACCGATTTGCGCATTGTTCTCGACCTGAACGCCGCAGTGAAGCCGCGCAGTTTTGTCCTGGAGAAAAATGAACAATATGGCCATCGGCTGGTGGTGGATCTCTACGACAGTGGCCAGCAAACCGTCAAAACCGTGCAAGACGTGGCTGGCGAGACTGGCAACCGCGACATTATTATCGCCATTGATGCCGGCCACGGTGGTGAGGACCCGGGTGCGCTGGGTCCCAAAGGTATTCGCGAAAAGCAGGTGGTGCTGGCCATCAGCCGGGAACTGAAAATCCTGCTGGATCAAACCCCGGGCTTTCGGGCCACGTTGGTGCGGGATGGCGATTACTATATTCCCCTGCGCGGTCGTACCCACATTGCCCGCCAGCACCGCGCCGATATGTTTATTTCCATCCACGCGGATGCCTTTACCAAACCCTCGGCCCACGGTGCCTCCGTGTTTGCGCTGTCCCGCCGGGGCGCCACCAGTGAAACTGCCCGCTACCTGGCCAGCCGGGAAAATCAGGCCGACCTGATCGGCGGTGCCGGCAGTGTCAGTCTGGATGACAAGGATCATATGCTGGCCAGCGTGCTGCTGGATCTCTCCATGACCGCTACCCTCAGCAGCAGTCTGGATGTGGGTGCCGAGGTGCTGAGATCTATCGGCGGCATCACTACACTCCATAAAAAGCATGTGGAGCAGGCGGGTTTTATGGTGCTCAAGTCACCGGATATTCCCTCGATTCTGGTGGAGACAGGTTTTATTTCCAATCCCCATGAGGCGCAACAGCTCGGCAGTCGGGCCTATCAGCAGAAAATGGCCCGCGCCATTTTCAACGGGGTCAACCGTTATTACGCGAAAGCGCCGCCGGCTGGCACAAGCCTCGCCGCTGGAAAACCGGCAAGTGGCAATGTCCATGTCATCGCCAGGGGGGATACGCTCTCCGATATTGCGGTGCGTTACAATGTCTCGCTAGATGAACTGTTGCGCCACAATGGCCTGACCAGCACCCAGATCCGGGTGGGGCAGCGCCTGAAAATTCCCACCTCCTGAAGAAGCCTTACGCATGCCTAAAATTCACCTGCTCAGTCCCCGGCTGGCCAACCAGATCGCCGCCGGTGAAGTGGTTGAGCGCCCCGCCTCGGTGATCAAGGAGTTGCTGGAAAACAGCATCGACAGCGGTGCCCGTCGCATCGATATCGATGTGGAAAATGGCGGCGTGAAATTGATGCGGGTGCGGGACAATGGCTGCGGTATAGGTCGGGATGACCTGCCGCTGGCCCTGAGTCGCCACGCCACCAGCAAAATCGAGCAGCTCGACGATCTGGAAGCGGTGGTCACCCTCGGGTTTCGCGGTGAGGCCCTGGCCAGTATTTCCTCGGTGGCGCGCCTCGCCATCGCCACCAACGAAGACGATGCCGGTCCCGGCTGGAGGGCCGAGGCGGAAGGGCGCGACATGGCCGTTAACCTGGCGCCGGTGGCTCACCCGCGGGGCACCACCGTGGAAGTGCGTGATCTGTTCTTCAATACCCCGGCGCGACGCAAGTTCCTGCGCGCCGAAACCACCGAATACAAACGCATTGACGAGGTGCTGCGCAAGCTGGCGCTGAGTCACTTCGACATTGATTTCACCCTGCGCAACAACGGCAAGGTGGCCCACCAGTTCTGGGCCGCGGACAGCCAGCTGGGGCAGGAGCGCCGTGTGGCCGCCATTTGCGGTCCGGCCTTTATGGAAAATGCCCTCTACCTGGATGTGTCAGGTGCCGGTCTGCGCCTGTGGGGTTGGGTGGGGCTGCCGACCTTTTCCCGCAGCCAGACGGACCTGCAGCACTTCTATGTCAACGGCCGCAGCATCCGCGACAAACTGGTTACCCATGCGGTGCGCCAGGCCTATCAGGATGTGATGTACCACGGCCGCCATCCGGCCTTTGTGCTGTACCTGGAGCTGAACCCGGCGGATGTGGATGTCAACGTTCACCCCACTAAGCACGAAGTGCGTTTCCGCGACAGCCGCACCGTCCACGACTTTCTGTTCCGCAGCCTGCACCGGGCGGTGGCGGATATTCGCCCCGGCGATCTAGTGGCAGCAACAGCGGCCGATGCAACCGTGGCGCCGATCAGCGCTGTGCCCACCCCGGTGGAACAGGCTGCCATCCGTTTTCCGGCACATGAGCCGGTCCCTCGGGGTGGCGTCAGGGAATCGTTGTCGGTGTACGGCGAAGTGCACCGCGGACCATCTGCCTGGGAGGCCCCTGCTTCGCAGCCGCTGCCCGAAAGCGATGAAAAACTGCCGCCCCTGGGGTTTGCCATCGCCCAGTTAAAAGGTATTTACATCCTGGCGGAAAATGCCGCCGGGCTGGTACTGGTGGATATGCATGCCGCCCACGAGCGCATCACCTACGAGCGCATGAAACAGGCTTTTGCCGCGGAGGGGCTCAGCTCCCAGCCATTATTGGTGCCGGCGACGCTGGCCGTCAGCCAGGGGGAGGCGGATATGGCAGAAGAACAAGCGGCCATGTTCGAGACCCTCGGCTTTCAGCTGCAGCGGGCCGGGCCGGAAAGCCTGCTGGTACGACAGGTGCCGGCCATGCTGCGGGATGCCGATGTGGAGCCGCTGGTGCGGGATGTGCTGTCCGACCTGCTCAGTCACGGCAGCAGCGATCGCATCCGCCAGCACCTCAACGAGATTATGGCCACCATGGCCTGCCATGGCTCGGTACGCGCCAATCGCAAGCTGGGTATCGCTGAAATGAATGCCCTGTTGCGGGACATGGAGGCCACCGAGCGCAGCGGCCAGTGCAACCACGGCCGGCCCACCTGGACCCAGATTTCCCTGGCTGAATTGGACAAACTGTTTTTGCGGGGGCGCTAGAAAGGCATGTTGCGAGCGATTGGCAATATTCTGTGGTTTATTCTCGGTGGACTGGTGATGGGGCTGGCCTGGTGGCTGATCGGACTGGTGGCCTTTATCACCATTATCGGCATCCCCTGGGGGCGCGCCTGCTTCGTTATTGGCCAGTTCACGTTCCTGCCCTTCGGGCGTGAGGCGGTGGATCGCAAACTGATCACCGGCAGGGATGACCTCGGTACCGGTGCCCTGGGCTTATTGGGCAATATTATCTGGTTTATCCTGGCGGGTTTCTGGCTGGCCATCGGTCATATCACCGTGGCGCTGGCGCTTTGCCTGACCATCATCGGTATTCCCTTTGCCCTGCAGCATCTCAAGTTGGCGCTGCTGACGCTGGCCCCGGTGGGCAAGGTGATCGTGCAAAGATAGTCCCGCGCTTCAACCCCATAGGGTTGGAGCTCCCCGTTAATCTGTCAGTCTTTTTTATGACACCGGTCGTCGCCTGTGAGCTAACGCAGCAGATTCCTGGTCTAACCTTATACTTACTGTATTTTCGGGTGACTGCCTTATAAGTGGATGCCAGTGTTGGTCACCCAGGACCGGGTGCCTTATGAATTATCGGTTTGTCGTCTCGGGATGTTTGGCGATTTGCCTGTTTGGGCCGTTGGCTGTCAGCGGTGACGCGGGCAAGGGGGATATGTGGCCAGTTAGCCGCGCGGCCGTGCCTATGGCAGATACCCAGCATTCCCGGGCGACTCTTGCTGTCGCTACAACCCGGTTCTCTTCTCTGGAACAAGCCTTTGTCTACTACAACAAGCTGGCGCTTTCCGGGCGTTGGTCCGCCATTTCCGCTGGGCCATTGCTGAAGCTCGGCGACAGCCATGAGCAAGTCGGGCAGTTGCGCCAGCATCTGAGTTGGAGCGGGGATTATCACCCGGAAGTGCCGGCCGCCAAGGGCGACGGGTATTTTGATGAACCGCTGCACCAGGCGCTGCTACGTTTTCAGGAGCGCCACGGGGCCGCCAAGGTGGATGGTATCCTCGGTCCCGAAACACGCAACTTATTGAATGTGCCTCCCTGGATCAGGGCGGACCAGATTTTGTTGAATATCAATCGTCAGGAACAGTTCGGGGCGACCGCAGGACCAAGATATGTACAGGTAAATATCCCGGCATATCGACTGAAACTGGTGGACGACGGCACGGTGCTGCTGGACATGAAAACCATCGTTGGCCGGCAGAGCAGACAGACGCCGGTATTCAGCCGTGTGCTGCGATCCCTGGTAGTCAATCCCTCCTGGAGCGTCCCGAGAAGTATTGCCATGAAGGATATTTTGCCGAAGTGGAAGAGGGACAACAGTTATCTGGACAAGCAGAACCTGCAAGTGCTATCCGGTTGGCAGGTGCCCTCTGTGGTCGTGCCGAACAGTGCCATTGATCTGGCAAAGATGTACCGGGGAGCCGAGTACTATCGGCTGTGGCAGCCACCTGGTCCCGGCAATACCCTTGGCCGAGTCAAATTTGAGGTGTCTGGCAGCGGCAGCATCTATCTCCACGATACTCATAGCCGACAATTATTTGCCGTCGGCAGGAGGGGCTTCAGTTCCGGCTGTATCCGTCTTGAAAAACCGCTGGAACTGGCAGAGCAATTATTGATTCTGGCAAACGCGGCCCAGCCGGGCGAGCTGGACGCACTGTTTGAAACGACGCGAACCCGCCATATCCGCTTCGACAATCCGGTGGAGCTGCATGTGACCTACTGGACAGCCTGGCTGGATGAGTCGGGAACACTGTATTTTGGCGATGATCTGTATCGCCGCGATGAGGCTGTTTTGACGGAGTCAGGAGCTGGCCAGGTAGCGGCCGGCTGATCATTTTCTGTACAGATGGGTGCTGCCAACGCATAATGTCACCCCGACGAACGCATTGGTACAGTGCCCCTTATGGAAAAAGATTCCCTCACAACATCGCGTAGAAGGTTTCTGCGTATGGTCGGTGGCTTCACCGTGGGCATGGCCGTTTCCGCATCCTCTCTGGCCAAAGTCCCGGCAGGGTTGCCGAAAGCGCGCTCACTTTCTTTCTACAACCTGCATACCGGGGAGTCCCTGGAGACCACCTTTTGTGTCGGCAAGCATTTCCTGCCGGACAGCCTCAGTGAGGTGAACCGGGTGCTGAGGGACCATCGCAGCGGTGAAGAGTGCGACATCTCTCCCCAGTTGCTGGTACTGCTGGATAACCTCAGAAAGACACTCGGCACTTCCCAGCCACTGCAGGTTATCTCCGGATACCGCTCACCGGAGACCAATGCCATGTTGAGCCAGCACAGCAGCGGTGTCGCCAAGAAAAGCCTGCATATGCAGGGGAAAGCCATCGATATCCGCATTCCCGGTGTGGAGCTCGGCAAGCTGTATCGCGCCGCCAGGGCCATGAATGCCGGCGGGGTGGGGCTTTATAGCGGCAGTGATTTCGTTCATGTGGATGTCGGGGCCGTCAGGTATTGGGGCGCCTGAGGACGGGTTTAGAACTTGAACAGGTAGTCCAGGTACAGCCGGTTGTCGAAGTCGTCCTCCTTGACTACCGCCACCTTGCCGCGCTCGTCCGAGTGATAGTCGTGGGCGATCCAGCGGAAGCTCAGCCCCTCAACGCCCGGAATGGCCCATTGCAGATCCAGCTCGGTATACCATTCGTCCGCCACCCCCAATGATTTGTCAAAGGTGTTCTCGGCGCCTTCGCCGCGGGTGTGGGTGAGGGTGGTGGTCAGTCCCGGCAGCCAGCCGCTCCAGTCGTAGCCCAGCCGCAACTGCCACAAGTCCTCATTTTTGCCGGTGAGATCCGGGCCGATGGTGGAGTGGGTCGGCATGGGCGTGGTGCCGTGGTCGCCGGCGTAGTTGTCCTCAATCCAGACGTCGTCCCGCACCCTGGTCAGCGCCGCGCCCAGTGTCAGGGCTTGCCGTCGCCAACTCAGGTCGAGGTAATAGACCTCGGCGTCGTTGTCGGTGGTGCCGCTGTCCACATCGCCGGATTCGGCGCCGGGCAGGAACAGCTCGCCGTCATCCACGGAGGTATAGAAGCCCCCCGTGAAGGCCACCAGCCCATCTTGCAGGGGGTGTTTGTAGCCGGCCACCAGACCGGTTTTTTTCAGGTAATCCCTTGAAATGAGTTGTTCCAGTTGCAGCGAGAAAGGCCCCCGGGTGTAGCTGGCGCCGAGAATGCGGATGTAATCGATATCGCCCTGGTCGGAGAGATCGGTCCGAAATGCCTCGAACTGGTCGTCGTGGCGCGGTGACCACTGGTTCACCTGGACGGCGTACAGGCCGACATCGCCGAGGGTGCTGTCCAGGCGGATTCCGGAGAACATGTTGGGGATAGCCCTCGAGGTGGCGCTGGTCAGCATCAGGGTTTTCAGCGTCTGGCGGCCATACTTCACTTTCAGGTAGTCACCCGGTTCCAGGCGCAGGGCGGCCTGGCCCAGTTTGGAAAGAGCGCTTTCGTAGCGGCCTGCGTTATCGACACCGAGCACATCACTGGTTCTGGCGCCCTGGCTGTGGAGTTCCTGGACACTGTAGAGGGACAGGTCTACCCCCAGCATGTCCCACAGGTTATCGGAGCGGTAGTTCAGCTCCATCCCCAAGGCGCCCTGCTGGTAGGATTTGCCGGATGTTTCGAAGTCGCGGTCGAAATAAATCGCCCGCAATTTGCCCGACAGGCTGCCGTGCAAGGGTGGATCAGAAGCCGCCGTCGGACTGCTCCACATCAATATGGCCAGGGCGAAGGAGAGGAGGGTTGGGGTAGTGCCGAGCAGCATTTTTAGGCAGCTGTGGCTGGGTGATGGTTGCCCGTTGGCAGGTGTCATATCGGTTTCCAAAGGGGCCGGTCCGCGTCGGGATGGACGATCAAAAATACATGAGGCTGAAGGGAGATATTTCGATGTATTTTCGAGAACATACCGAATGGCCAGTGTAAACAGCAGGTGCAATATTGCGCAATTACTTCTCGTCAGGGGGCTGTTTCGCCAGCAGAGTCTGGAGTTTCTGCAACGCGGGGGCTGTGGCCAGTTCCTCCAGCAATTCCGTGTGCAACCGTAGTACCTTTTGCCCCAGTTCAGAAACGCTGGCGCCGCCACCGCCGCTGCCCCCCTTGCTGGTCAGTACCAGCGGGGACTGGAAACAGCGGTTCATGGTTTCCACCAGCTGCCAGGCGCGGCGGTAGCTCATGTTCATACACTTGGCCGCCGCGCTGATGGAACCCGTTGTAGCGATATGTTGCAGCAGTTCCGCCTTGCCGGGGCCGAAGGCGATGGCGGAGCCGTACAGCAGTCGCAGTCTGGGCTTCAGAGTATTGGGAGCGGTTTTGGCGGGTGGCTGAGTCATGGCGGCGGGCTGTCATCCAGTTGTCGATCCAGTCTGCGGGAGACATGTTGCGGGCCGTGGGAAAAGCGCCCCAGCAGCTGGTAGGCCACCGGCAGCACAAACAGCGTCAGTATCGTCGCGAAGGCCACCCCGCAAAATAGTGTAATGCCCAGTACCTGGCGGGTTTCGGCGCCGGCTCCAAAAGACAGGATCAGCGGTATCGAGCCGGCGATGGTGGTAATGCTGGTCATGACGATGGGCCGCAAGCGCACCTGTGTGGCCTCGATGATGGCCTCGTGCACAGAGGCGCCCTGGTCCCGCAACTGGTTGGCAAATTCGACGATCAGGATGCCGTTTTTCGCCGCCAGGCCGATCAACATGATCAGCCCGATCTGGCTGTACAGGTTGAGGGTATTGCCACTGGCCCAGAGTCCCAACAGTCCTCCGGCGATGGCCAGCGGCACCGTGAGAATGATGATGAAAGGGCTGACATAGCTCTCGAATTGGGCCGCCAGCACCAGGAACATCACCAGAATGCCCAGGGCGAAGACGAAATAACTGGCGGAGCCGGATTTCTTGTAGTCCAGGGAGCGGCCCTTGTAGTCTATCACCGCCTGTTCCGGCAAATGCGCCCGGACCAGGTTTTCCAGCTGGGCCAGCCCCTCGCCCAGGGGCAGTCGGTCTTCCAGGTTGGCCTCGATGGTGATGGCGCGGCTGCGGTTGTAGCGGTTGAGGGTCTTGGAGTCCGCGTATTCCTGCAACGTCACAAGATTGGACAGGGGAATCAGCCGGCCTGACCGTTCCGAGCGCACGTAGATATTGGTGAGGTCGTGGGGGCTGTTTTGCTGGTCGCGCACACCCTCGATCATCACGTCGTACTCTTCTCCGGCATCGATATAGGTGGTGACTCTGCGGGAGGCGAGCATGCTCTCCAGGGTGCGGCCGATATTTTGTACCGAAACGCCGAGTTCGGCGGCGCGATCGTAGTCGATCAGCACCTGTACCTGGGGACTGGTTTCCCGGTAGTCGCTGTCAATATCGGCAAAGCCGGGATTTTGCTTGTCGAGCTCGGCAAACAGAATGTCCCGCCAGGCTGCCAGTTCCTGGTAGGTGCCGCCGGCGATCACGAACTGCACCGGTTTGGCGGTGCGGTTGCCAATGCCCTGGCGCATGATCGGGTGAATGCGCACCCCTGGCCAGATCAGCGGTCTTGGCGCGAATCTCGGCCATGATGTCCCAGGCGGAACGCCGTGATCCCCACTCCTTGAGCATCACAATCACCATCCCGGTATTGAAGGCATCCCTGGGGGCGCGCACCAGGATGCGGTCGGCATCGCCCTGCTCGGTAAGCGGCATCAGGCGCTGTTCGATCTCCTCGATATATTGCCTGGTGTACTCGTAGCTGGCCCCCTCGGGTGCCTGCACCAGGATAAAAAAGGCACCCCGATCCTCTTTCGGCACATATTCGTTGGGGATACCGTTCACCAGCCAGACACAGAGGCCAATACTGGCCGTAAACAGCAGTGCCACCAGAGCCGGTCGCCTTAACGACATTTCCACCCAGCGGCCGTAATGGCCTTTAAAGCGGCTAAAGAAGCGATCGACCCGGTTGTCCTGCCCGCCGTGGTCGGCGCGCAGCAACAACGATGCCAGCACCGGGCACAGGGTCAGGGCCACCAGGCTGGAAAACAGCACGGCGGCACTCATGGTGAGGGCGAACTCCGAGAACAGCCGCCCCATATCGCCTTCCAGCATGGCGATGGGGGAGAATACGGCCACCAGTACCAGGGTGGTGGCGATCACCGCAAAGCCCACCTGGCGGGTGCCGCGGAAGGCCGCCACCAGCGCCGTCTCCCGATATTCCGCCATGCGGCGGTGGATGTTTTCCAGTACCACGATGGCGTCGTCCACCACCAGCCCGATGGCCAGTACCAGCGCCAGCAGAGTCAGCAGGTTGACCGTAAAACCCATCGCCATCAGCACGATAAAGGTGGACACCAGTGAGATAGGCACCGTGACGGCGGGTACCAACATGGCCCGGGCGCTGCCGAGGAACAGGTAAATGACAAAAATCACCAGCGCGATGCTGATGGCCAGGGTTTTGTAGACCTCGCGGACGGCTTGCTCGATAAACACCGAGGAGTCGTAACTCTCGTGAATATGCATGCCTTCGGGGAGCAGTTTGTTGAGTCGTTCCGCCTCCGCCTTGGCGGCGCGGGACACGTCAATGGTGTTGGCGGTGGACTGCTTGGTGATGCCCACCCCCACCATGGTCTCGCCGTTGCCCCTGAACAGGGTGCGGTATTCCTCGGTGCCCTTTTGCACCGTGGCCACATCCGCCAGGCGCACCAGGTAGCCATCCTCGCCGCGGCTCAACACCAACTGGCTGAAATCCTCGGCGCTGCGGAATACCCGTTTCACCCGCACGGTGAATTCCTGCTGGATGGATTCGATCTTGCCGGCGGGCAGTTCGACATTTTCCGAGCGCAGCGCCGCCTCCACATCGCTGACGGTGAGATGGTGGGCGGCGAGCTTGATGCGATCCAGCCAGATGCGCATGGCCAGGCTCTGGCCGCCCCCCACCCGCACCCGCGCCACGCCATCGAGAATCGAAAAGCGATCCACCAGGTAGCGCTCCGCATAATCGGTCAGTTCCGGTACGGAGAGGCTCTCGCTGGTGAGGTTGAGCCACATGATCACCTCGTCGTTGGTGTCCACCTTTTCCACCACCGGCAACTCGGCTTCTTCCGGCAGGTCCTCCAGCACCCGGGAGACCCGGTCGCGAACATCGTTGGCGGCGGCCTCTATATCCCGCGACAGGTTGAATTCGATATTGATTTTCGAGACCCCGTCCGAGCTGTTGGATTCGATGTACTTGATCCCCTCGAGTCCGGAAATACGGTCTTCCAGCAGTTGGGTAATGCGGGTTTCCACCACATTGGCCGCGGCGCCCTGGTACTTGGTTTCGATGGAGACGATGGGTGGATCGATATCGGGATATTCCCTGAGGGTCAGGCGATCGAATGCAATGACGCCGAAAGCGACCAACAGCAGCGAGATAACCGAGGCGAATACCGGTCGCCGGATGCTGATATCGGAGAGCAGCATGGGGTCAGCGTGCCCCGCGCTCTGATGGGGAGGATTGCTGGAGCAATTGCTCCAGGGTTTCTTCACCCTGCTGGGTGGCGGCGATGGTGACCGCGGTACCCTGGTTGAGGCGCATCACGCCGTGGGTCACCACCAGCTCTCCCGGCTCGATACCCTGGGTGACCACCACGGCCCCGGGCCGCCGGGAACCGATGCTGAGTTTGCGTTTGCTGACGGTCGCCGGTTGCGTGCCGGTGTTGACGACGAAGGCGTACTGGTTGAAGCCTTCCTGGACCAGGGCTTCCTCGGGGATCATCAGGCTGTCCAGCACCGCTTTTTGCAGGCTCACCGTCATCAGCATGCCTGGCTTGAGGTTGCGCTGCGGGTTGGCCAACAGCACCCGCACGCCAATGGTGCGGGTCACCGGATCGACCCGGGAATCCAGGCTGGTGATTTCGCCTGCAAAAGGTTGACTGTTCAGTTCTGCGGCCACGGCGGTGACGCTCAATCCCTGCTGCAAACTGCCGAGAAAAATGGCGGGTACCGACATGTCCAGTTTCATGATGCTGTCGTCGTCCAGGGTGGTGATGGCCTCGCCGGGGGTTACCAGGGCGCCGACACTGATGTTGCGCAGCCCCACCACCCCATCGAAGGGCGCCACCACCAGTCGGTCCTGCAGGCGGGATTGGGTGGCGCGCAATTTTGCCTGGGCGGTTTCATAGGCCGCGCGGCGTTCGTCCAGCAGCGACTGGCTGGCGAGGTTGGTCTTCACCAGTCCCTTGATGCGCTGGTACTGGCGTTCAGCCTCCCGAAGGGTGGAGCGCGCTTCCTCCAGCTGTGCGTGTTCCTCTTCGCTGGTCATTTCCACCAGCACTTCGCCCGCCTTGACTCGCTTGCCGTCATCAAAGTGAATGGCGGTAATGGTTTCCGTGACCGTGGCAGAGAGTGTCACCGCTTCATTGGCACGCAGGGTGCCCAGTGCTTCGATGGTTTCGGCAAAGGCTTCAACCGCAGCCGCTTTGACAAATACGGGCACCGGTGGTGCGGCCACAGCCAGTGCGGGGGAGACCCCGAACAGCAAGCTGATGGCAATGGCTTTGAGTTGCATGTCAGAGGGTCCTGTCTGGTCGGGGTTCTCGGGCTCGCCCAGCATAAAAGTTGGGCTGTGATGAAATATGACAGTTCCCGCGGCCAATGCAAAGAAAAGCCTATGCCTGCGGGTATGGATGGGCTTATTTGTGCACCAATATGGTGCGTTGTGGATTTTATGCACTAACAAGTAGCTGTTTTGTCGCTCCCGCACGAGGTTTGTCACGGGCGCTCTTCCCCCCGATACCCTGTTGTATGGGTGTTTGGGGTTGTCCAAAAAAAATTGGCATGTATCCTGTATGAGGTTTCCACAAGTGTTCGTACTTTTGGCAACACGAATGACAATCTGGCAAATAGAGCGCTAGGGTTCCGATCCGTTGAGATATGAAATCGATGGATGACTGGTCCGAGAGCACTCGACCTCTCAGTGGTATTTGGGGTTACACGGCGGGACAAAAGCCCGGGAGACTTGTTTGGCGTAGCGCCAAAAGTACTCCACTTGCACCGGTGTAACCCGATACACAAAGAACCGACTGAGAGGTTTATCATGAAAAAATTAGCTGCAACGCTGCTAGCTTCCCTGCTGTTCTCCTCCGGCGCCATGGCGCGCGACGATTTCAAAATCTGCTGGTCGATTTACGTCGGCTGGATGCCCTGGGCCTATGGCGCCGAATCCGGCATCGTCAAGAAATGGGCCGACAAGTACGGCATCAGTATCGACGTGGTACAGATCAACGACTACGTGGAATCCATCAACCAGTACACCGCCGGCCAGTTTGATGCCTGCACCATGACCAACATGGATGCCCTGACCATTCCCGCCGCCGGCGGCGTGGACAGCACCGCGCTGATTGCCGGTGACTTCTCCAACGGCAACGACGCGGTGATCCTCAAGGGCAAAAATTCCCTGGCGGACATCAAGGGCCAGAAGGTCAACCTGGTGGAACTGAGTGTGTCCCACTACCTGCTGGCGCGGGGCCTTGAGTCAGTCGGCATGCGTGAGGCCGATGTGCAGGTGGTGAACACCTCCGATGCGGACATGGTGGCGGTGTACGGCACCGATGGTGTCACCGCGGTGACCACCTGGAATCCGCTGGTCAGCGAGATTCTGTCTATGCCCGACAGCCACAAGGTGTTCGATTCCGCCCAGATTCCCGGCGAGATCATCGACCTGCTGGTGATCAATACCGAAACCCTGAAAGAAAACCCCAAACTGGGCAAGGCCCTGACCGGTGCCTGGTATGAAATCATGGCGCTGATGAGCGGCACCGGTGAGGACGCTGAAGCCGCCCGCACCTTCATGGCCCAGGCCTCCGGCACCGACCTGGCCGGTTACGACGCCCAGCTGGCGGCCACCAAAATGTTCTATGCCCCGACCGCTGCGCTGGAGCTGAACATGAGCGACAAGCTCACCGCCACCATGAAGGCGGTGGCCGAGTTTTCCTTCGACCACGGCCTGCTCGGTGACGGCGCCCCGGATGCCGGTTTCATCGGCATCGAAACCCCCGCCGGCCTCTACGGTAGCAGCGACAACATCAAACTGCGCTTCGACCCCAGCTACATGCAGATGGCGGCGGACGGCAAACTCTGAGTCTGACAGCACCCACCGGGAGCGGTGTACCGCTCCCCATAGGACAGGCCATGAAACGACTGATCAACCTGACGCCATCCCCGGTCGCGAGTGCCATGCTGGCGCTGCTGCCGTTTGTGCTGATCCTGCTGCTCTATGTGGCCGCTTCCGATGTGCGGCTGGAGGCCAATCCCCATGACAAGTTGTTGCCGAGCTTCAGCCAGATTGGCGACACCATCCAGCGGATGGCTTTCGAGCCCAGCAAGCGCACCGGGGAATACCTGTTCTGGCAGGACACCGCCAGCAGTCTCCAGCGCTTGGGGCTGGGGGTGTTGATTGCAGCTTCTTTAGGATTGCTGATTGGCATCTTCACCGGCGCGCTGCCGCTGGTGAATTCCGGACTGTCGCCGCTGTTGACGGTGGTGTCGCTGGTGCCGCCGCTGGCGCTGCTGCCGATCCTGTTTATCGTGTTCGGCCTCGGGGAGCTGTCAAAGGTGATGCTGGTGGCCATCGGCATCACCCCGGTGATCGCCCGGGATATCCAGCGCCGCGCCCGGGAAATTCCGGCGGAGCAACTGGTCAAGGCGCAGACCCTGGGGGCCAGCACCCCGCAGATTCTGATCCGGGTGCTGCTGCCGCAGTTGCTGCCGAAGCTGATCGACGCGGTGCGCCTGTCCCTGGGTGCCGGCTGGTTGTTTCTGATTGCCGCCGAGGCAATCGCCTCCACTGACGGCCTCGGCTATCGGATCTTCCTGGTGCGCCGTTACATGTCCATGGACGTGATCCTGCCCTACGTGGCCTGGATCACCTTGCTGGCATTCTTCTTTGATGTGGCGCTGGCCTGGCTCAGCCGCAAGCTGTTCCCCTGGCACGTACAGGGAGGGGCCCAGTGATGATCGAGGCAAAAAATCTCTGGAAGCGCTACGGCGACAACCTGGTGCTGGAGCAGATCAATCTGCAGGTGGCGGAGCGGGAGTTCATCACCATGGTGGGCACTTCCGGCTGCGGCAAGAGCACCTTCCTGAAGATGCTGCTCGGCACCGAGAGCCCCAGCAGTGGCGCGCTGCTGCTGGACGGTAAACCCATTTCTTCCGAACCCGGCCCCGACCGGGGCATCGTGTTCCAGCAGTACTCGGTGTTTCCGCACATGACCGTGCTGGAAAACGTGGTGGCCGCCAGGGCATTCCAGCGACCGGGTATCAGCGGCTACCTGTTTGGCGGCGCCAGGAAAAAGGCACTCCAGGAGGCTGCCGATATCCTGGAGCAGGTGGGCTTGAGTCATGCTCTTGAGCGCTATCCCCACGAACTGTCCGGGGGCATGAAACAGCGCCTGGCCATTGCCCAGGCGCTGCTGGCCAAGCCGCGCATCCTGTTGCTGGATGAACCGTTCGGTGCCCTGGACCCGGGCATTCGCGCCGATATGCACGACCTGATCCTGAACTTATGGCGGCTGTACAAGCTCACCGTGTTCATGGTCACCCATGATTTGAAGGAAGGCTTTTACCTGGGCACCCGGCTGTGGGTGTTCGACAAACTGCGCCACGACCCCCAGGCGCCCAATGCCTACGGGGCCTCCATTACCTACGACTTGCCCGTCGGCCAGCTGGACCGGCGTCTCTACCAGGAGATCGACGACAGTCTCAGGCCCGTTGTGACAGGCCCGACGGTTGACGGGCTGGAAAAAATGCTATGACACAGATCCACTACACCACCGATATCGCACCCGGCGGCCACTGGTCGCTGCGGCTGCGGCGCGGCACCCTGATGCGGCTCACCGACCTCGAGGGCGGCGCCAACGTCGGCATGCTGTTTTACAACCCGGAAAACCTGCTGGAGCGCTACAACGCCCCGGACACCCTGAAGTGCCAGCACAGCTTCAAACTGACCCGCGGCAACTGCCTGTATTCGGACATGGGGCGCATCTTCGCCTCGGTGGTCGAGGACAGCGTCGGCTGGCACGAAACCGTGTGCGGCAACAGCCGCGCCGATCAAATAGCAGAGCGCTGGGGACGGCGCGATTACCAGGGTGACCGCAACCGGTGGCACCAGAACGGCCACGACGCCTTCCTGGTGGAGCTGGCCAAATACGGCCTCGGCAGCGCCGACCTGGTCGCCAACCTCAACTGGTTCAGCCGGGTGGCCGCCGATGATGACGGCAACTTGCGACTGGTGGATGGGGCCAGCCCCGCCGGCAGCCAGCTGAGCCTGCGCTTCGAGATGGACACCCTGGTGCTGCTGCACTGCTGTCCCCATCCCCTCAACCGCGCCGCCGAGTACCCGGCCCGGCCGGTGCGCATAGAACTGGGGCTGGCGGAGCCGGTGACACTGGACGACCTCTGCCGCAACCACTGCCCGGAAAACCGCCGCGGCTTTGCCAACAACGCACTCTATTACCTGGGCGCCGCTCCCGAGCTGCTGCCCATGCTGGGGGAGGAACTCTGACATGCTGACCAACAGTTCACGCCAACCGGAAAACGCCTGCCTGCGCCAGGTGATCGATGCCGGTGATTACTACCTGGGCGCGGTCAAGGCCGGCCAGACTCTGCGGATTCTCGATCTCGAGGGCAACCAGGCGGCGGACACCCTGTTCTACAGCGCCGCCGACCCGGCGGAGCACTACAGCGCCATGGATACCATCCGCGAGCAGGGCAACCTCTACCTGACCAGCGGCTCGGTGCTGCGCTCCAACGAGAACCGACCGATGCTGGAGATCGTCGCCGATACCTGCGGCCGCCACGATACCATCGGCGGCGCCTGCGCCACCGAGAGCAACAGCGTCCGCTACGACCTGGAAAAGCGCTGCATGCACGCCTGCCGCGACAGCTGGATGCTGGCCGTCGCCGAGCACCCGGAATTCGGCATCGGCAAGCGGGACATCAGCCACAACATCAACTTCTTCATGAATGTGCCGGTGACTGCCTCCGGCGGGCTGACCTTCGAGGACGGTATTTCCGCACCGGGCAAATACGTGGAACTGACCGCGCTGATGGATGTACTGGTGCTGATTTCTAACTGCCCGCAGCTCAACAACCCCTGCAACGGCTACAACCCCACCCCGGTGGAAATTCTGGTCTGGGATCACTAGGGCAACCGATGACAATATTCCCCCTTCGGTGGACGGCCACCGAAGTTGCCATGAGAACCGGGACGACCCGGTCGAGGTTAGCAAGATGTTCAACAAAGTCCTGATCGCCAACCGCGGCGCCATTGCCACCCGCATCATCCGCACCCTGAAGCGGCTCGGTATCGGCTCGGTGGCGGTGTACGCCGACTGCGACGCCGACAGCCTGCACGTGCGCCTGGCGGACGAAGCCTACCGCCTCGGCGAGGGCGGCGCCGCCGATACCTACCTGAACATGGAGCGGCTGCTGGCCATTGCCGCCGAGTCCGGCGCCGAGGCCATTCACCCCGGCTACGGTTTTCTCAGCGAAAACACCGGTTTTGTGGCCCGCTGCGAGGCGGCGGGCATCGTGTTTGTCGGCCCCACCGCTGCGCAGATGGAGGCGTTCGGCCTCAAACACCGGGCCCGGGAGCTGGCCCAGGAATCCGGTGTGCCGCTGCTGCCCGGTTCCGAGCTGTTGCGGGATCTGGATGAGGCCAAAACCGTGGCGGCGCAGATCGGCTACCCGGTGATGCTGAAGAGCACCGCCGGTGGCGGCGGTATCGGCATGCAGCTCTGCCACAGCGAGCAGGAGCTGTGCGGCGCCTTCGATTCGGTGAAACGGCTGGGGGCCAATAACTTTGCCGACGACGGTGTATTCCTGGAGAAATTCATTGCCCGCGCCCGCCACATCGAAGTGCAGGTGTTCGGCGACGGCTGCGGCGGGGCGCTGGCCCTGGGGGAGCGGGACTGCTCCAGCCAGCGCCGCAACCAGAAAGTGGTGGAGGAGTGCCCGGCCCCCAACCTGTCTGACGGCGTGCGGGAACAATTGCATTCAACCGCCGAGTCGCTGCTGGCCAGCGTCAGCTATCGCAATGCCGGCACCGTGGAATTTATCTACGACGCCGATACTGATCACTTCTACTTCCTGGAAGTGAATACCCGGTTGCAGGTGGAGCACGGCGTCACCGAAGAGGTGTACGGGCTCGACCTGGTAGAGTGGATGCTGCAGCTGGCGGCGGGGGAGAAGCTGTCCCTGGACACCCGCCGTCAGCAGCGGCATACCTCAGGCCACGCCATCCAGGTGCGGGTCTATGCGGAGGATCCCTACCGGGGCTTCCAGCCCTGCCCGGGCCCCCTGACCCAGGTGGCCTTTCCGGAGGGGGAGGGCATTCGCATCGACCACTGGATCGAGGCGGGCACCGAGGTGCCGCCGTTCTTCGATCCGATGCTGGCCAAGATTATCGTTCATGCTGCCGATAGGGATGGGGCGCTGGCCAGGCTGCAATGGACGCTGGACAACACCGTCCTGTACGGCAGCGAAACCAACCTGGACTACCTTCGCACCCTGAGTCGCGATCCGGTGCTGGCCAGAGGCGAGGTCACCACCCGCTACCTGAACAGCGTCAATTTTCAACCCGCCCGCATCGATGTGTTGCAGGGCGGTACCCAGACCACCGTGCAGGATTACCCCGGTCGCAGCGGCCACTGGGATGTGGGCGTGCCGCCCTCGGGCCCGTTCGACAGCTACTCTTTCCGATTGGCCAATCGTCTGCTCGGCAACCCGGCGGAGGCGGCGGCCCTGGAGATCACCCTGCAGGGGCCGACCCTGGCTTTCTCCTGCGACACCCAGGTGGTGATCGGCGGCGCCGCCATCGACACGAAGCTGGTGGATGCTGAATCCGGCGAGCAGCGGGAGCTACCCCTGTGGCAGGTAGTGGACGTGAAAGCCGGCCAGCAGCTCAGCCTGGGGCGCATCCGCGATGGCGGTGCCCGCGCCTACCTGGCGGTGCGCGGCGGCATCCAGTGTCCGAGCTATCTGGGATCGAGAGCCACCTTTACCCTGGGGCAATTTGGCGGTCACAACGGCCGCGCCCTGTGCAGCGGCGATGTGCTCCATCTGGACAAAACTGTTTCCCCGGTTGCACCGGTGCAGCTCGATCCGGCACTGTTGCCGCAAATTGGCCGCGACTGGCAACTGCGGGTGATCTACGGCCCCCAGGGTGCGCCGGACTTCTTCACCGATGGCGACATCGAGACCTTCTTCGGCCACGACTGGGAAGTGCACTACAACTCCAGCCGCACCGGGGTGCGGCTGATTGGCCCGAAACCGGCCTGGGCGCGGCAGGATGGCGGCGAGGCGGGACTGCACCCGTCCAACATCCACGACAACGCCTACGCCTTCGGCAGCGTGGATTTCACCGGTGACATGCCGGTGATCCTCGGCCCGGACGGCCCCTCCCTGGGGGGCTTTGTCTGCCCGGCCACGGTGATCAGCGCCGACCTGTGGAAACTGGGCCAGCTCCATGCGGGGGACAGGGTGCGCTTTGTGCCGGTGGACATCGAACAGGCGGTGGCGCTGGAGGCGGCGCAGCAGCGCCAGATAGACAGCCTTGAGCGACAGATAGACAGCCTTGAGCGACAGATAGACAGCCTTTCACCCCAGCAACAGCCCTGGCAGCCGGTGGCCCCGGATACGCCGGTGCTGGCGCGACTGAAAGCCCATGAGTTCGGCGATGAAATTGTCTACCGCGCCGCCGGGGATCACTTCCTGCTGGTGGAATACGGCGAGCAGGTGCTGGATATTCGCCTGCGTTTTCGCGCCCACGCCCTGATGCAGTGGTTGCAGAAAAATTCGCTGCCGGGTATCCGCGAACTGACCCCGGGCATCCGCTCATTGCAGATTCATTTCGACAGTCAGCAACTGGATCACCGCCGCCTGCTGGCCCACCTGCGCACCGCCGAGGAAGCCCTGGCAAACCAGCTGGAACAGCTGGCGGTGCCGTCGCGCATCGTCCATATCCCGCTGTCCTGGGACGACGAGGCCTGTCGTTTGGCGATCGAGAAATACAGCCAGTCGGTGCGCAAGAATGCCCCCTGGTGTCCCAGCAACCTGGAGTTCATCCGCCGCATCAACGGCCTGAACAGCATTGACGAGGTGAAAAAAATACTCTTCGAGGCCAGTTACCTGGTGATGGGGCTGGGGGACGTGTACCTGGGGGCGCCGGTGGCCACCCCGGTGGACCCGCGCCACCGGCTGGTGACCACCAAGTACAACCCGGCGCGCACCTGGACCGCGGAAAATTCCGTGGGTATCGGCGGCTCCTACCTGTGCGTTTACGGCATGGAGGGGCCCGGCGGTTACCAGTTTGTCGGCCGCACATTGCAAATGTGGAACCGCTACCGGCAGACCGCGGAGTTTGCCAAACCCTGGCTGCTGCGCTTCTTCGACCAGATCCGCTTCTACGAAGTCAGCCAGGAGGAGTTGCAGGAGATCCGCCGGGAATTTCCCCGCGGCAACTACCCCCTGAAGATCGAGGAGACCAGCTTCAGCCTGGCGGAGTACGAACAGTTCCTCACAGACAATAGTGCCGATATCGAACAGTTCCGTTCCAAACGTCACGCCGCCTTCCTGGAGGAGCTGGCCCAGTGGCACGCCAGCGGCCAGTTCAATTTCGAGGCCGAGGCGCAGCAACAGCAGGAGGATGAAGTGAGCTGGCCCGACGACAGCACCGTGGTGGACAGCCCGGTGTCCGGCAGCGTCTGGCAGACCGAAGTGGCGGTGGGCGACCATGTGCGTGCCGGTCAGGCGCTGGTGATTCTGGAATCCATGAAGATGGAAATTCCCATTCAGGCGCCCCGGGACGGGGTGGTCAGCCACCTGCTGCTGAGCGCCGGCCAGCGGGTGCGCCCCGGTCAGCCACTGGTGGTATTGGAAGAGATGGTTTGAGGAGCGGTGAAATGAGCAGCAACATGACAATAGCCAGCCTGGGCAAAGCCTACCGGGACGGCACCCTGACCCCCTCCGCCGTGATGGCGGATATCCGTAGCCGGGCAGCCGAATTCGCCGAGCGCAATATCTGGATTCACCCGCTCAGTGCGGCGGAGCAGCAACCCTATCTGGCGGCGCTGGCAGACAAGGATCCGCAACAGTGCCCGCTGTGGGGCATTCCCTTTGCCATCAAGGACAATATCGATCTGGCCGGGATACCCACCACCGCCGGCTGTGATGCTTTTGCCTACACCCCGTCGGTATCCGCGCCGGTGGTGCAGCAGTTGCTGGACGCCGGGGCCATCCCGGTGGGCAAGACCAATCTCGACCAGTTCGCCACCGGCCTCAACGGCACCCGCTCCCCCTGGGGACCGTGCCGCAATGCCTTCGATCCCGATTACATCAGCGGCGGTTCCAGCTCCGGTTCTGCCGTATCCGTGGCCCTGGGACTGGCCAGTTTCAGCCTGGGCACCGATACCGCCGGTTCCGGCCGGGTGCCCGCCGCCTTCAACAACCTGGTGGGCGTGAAACCCACCCGCGGGCTGCTGTCTGCCCGGGGCATGGTGCCCGCCTGTCGCAGCCTCGACTGCATCAGCATCATGGCCCTCAACAGCGACGACGCCAACGCGGTGCTGGCTTGCGCCGAGGGTTTCGATGCCGAGGACGGTTACAGTCGCCGCAATTGCTATGACAACCTCAGCCGCCACTACGGTTACCGGTCCGGCCCGCTAAAAGTGGGGGTGCTGCCCGAAGATCAGCTGCAGTTCTTTGGCGACAGTGAGTATCGGGACGCCTATGCCGCCACCCTGGCAAAACTCGCTGAATTGGGTTTCGAACTGGTGGAAGTGGACTACAGTCCTTTTGATGAAGCGGCGCGATTGCTCTACGAAGGCCCCTGGGTGGCGGAACGCTACATCGCCTGCCAGCCGCTGATCGAGGAGAATCCTGCGGCGCTGCACCCGGTAGTCCGGGCCATTGTGGAGCCGGGGGGCGAGCCGAAAGCCACCGAACTGTTCCGCGCCCAGTACCGGCTCGAGGCCCTGAAACGGATCTGTGTGGCGACGCTGGAACAGCTGGACTGCCTGCTGACCCCCACCGCTGGACGACTGTTCAGCGTGGACGAAATGCTGGCGGAGCCGATTCTCCACAACAGCCAGCTCGGCTACTACACCAACTTTATGAACCTGCTGGATATGACCTCTGTGGCGGTGCCCACGGCGTTTACGGCCAGCGGTCTGCCCTTTGGTATCACCCTGGTGGGCAACGCCTTCAGTGATCGGGCGTTGCTGTCCATCGCCAACCGCATCCAGCAGGGGCTGGCGCTGCCTGTCGGTATTGAGTGCGCCGATACAGAGCCCGCGGGATTTCCGCAGGTGCAGCAGCCGGTGATGGATAACCGCAGTATTGATGTGCTGGTGTGCGGCGCCCACCTGGAAGGACTGCCGCTCAACTGGCAGCTCACCGAGCGGGGCGCCCTATTGAAAAGTCGCACCCGCACCAAACCCTGCTACCGCATGTACGCACTGGCCGGTGGCCCTCCGTTCCGTCCCGGCCTGGTGGTGGATGAAAGCGACGGCGCCGCTATTGAGGTGGAAATCTGGTCGGTGCCCGTCGCCGAGTTCGGCAGCTTCGTGGCAGGGATTCCCGCGCCGCTGGGCATTGGCAAGGTGATGGTCGAAGATGGCTCCGACGTGACTGGTTTTATCTGCGAACCGCGGGGCGTCGAGGGCGCCACCGATATCACTCATCTGGGGGGCTGGCGCGCCTACCTGGCCAGTCGTTGAGGACCGCTTTCCCCATCGCTGGGTGATCCGACAGCGGGATGCTATGGTTGACGGCATCCCCTTGTCGGAGTCCAGGCATGTCCAAGGCTGTCCATGGTTTATCCCTTAGAGCACTGTCGCTGACAGCGCTGGCCATGGTGGCGTTTGCCGGCAACTCCCTGCTGTGCCGCGCGGCGTTGAAAGGCACGGCCATTGATGCCGCCAGTTTTACCTCCCTGCGATTGCTGTCCGGCGCCTTGGTGCTATGGCTGATCGTTGCCCTGCGCCGCAGTGATCGGGAGGGGCCGGGCAGCTGGCTGTCCGGCCTCTGGTTATTCGCCTATGCGGCGGCGTTTTCCTTTGCCTACCTGAGCCTGACGGCGGCCACCGGGGCGCTGCTGCTGTTTGCCGCGGTGCAGGTGACTATGATCGGCCACGGCCTGTGGGTCGGGGAGCGGTTGCGACCGCTGCAATGGCTGGGAGTCTGTCTGGCCATTGCGGGACTGGTGGGATTGTTGCTGCCGGGGGTGTCGGCCCCACCTCCTTTGGGCGCTGCACTGATGATACTGGCGGGGGCGGCCTGGGGATTTTATTCCCTGCGCGGTCGTCGCGGCGGCGATGCCACCCGGGTAACTGCCGGTAATTTCCGCTGTGCGGTGCCGTTTGCACTGCTGTTGAGTGCCCTGATGATCTCCCGCTTCAGTATTGATACCGCCGGCGCGGGCTATGCCCTGGCCTCCGGAGCACTGGCATCCGGGTTGGGATATGCTATCTGGTACACTGCCCTGCCTCACCTGAAAGCCGCCAGCGCCGCCACGGTGCAGCTCAGTGTGCCGGTGATCGCCGCCGCCGGCGGTGTGCTGTTGCTCGGTGAACCACTGGGTGTGCGGCTGTTGCTGGCATCCCTGGCGGTGCTGGGGGGCATCGCCCTGGTGATTCTCGAGCGGCGTTGACCGTTGCACGGATACAAGGAAAGGACCATGAAAATATTGCTGCTTTCCGGCAGTTTCCGGAAACACAGTTATTCCCTGGCGCTGCTAAAGGTGGCGGAGGAATTGCTGGGGGATCACCGTTGCGAGCTGCCGGATCTGGATCAGCTGCTCCTCTACAATGAGGACCGCTCCGGCGACCACCGGCCGGAAGCGGTGCAGCAATTCCAGCAGCAGGTGGATGACTGCGACGCCATTGTGGTGTGCTCGCCGGAATACAACCACAGCATCCCGGCGGTGCTGAAAAATGCCATCGACTGGGCCTCCCGCCCGGCGTTCCACTCGCCGTTGAAGGACAAACCGGTGACCATCATCACCCAGGCGCCGAGTCTGGTGGGCGGGGCCAGGGCGCAGGCTCATTTGAAGCTGGTGTTCGACTCCACCCTGTCGCGCATCCATCCCTGCCACGAGATGATGATTGCCGAAGTGAAGGACAAATTCGACGAGCAGTTGCAACTCAGCGATGACCACACCCGCAAGCGGTTGATCCGTCACCTGGAAGACTTTATGGGATTTGTCGGCAGTGTTGCTGGCACTGGGGAAAACAGCCTCTGTTAATGGTTTCTTAAGCAACCAGCGCTAGCATGGGCGGCTTTTCAAGGATGCGGACCGCCCATGAACAAAACCCTTGTTGTCGCCACGCTGGTTATGATCCTCGCGCTGAGCGCCTGTGACAGCTACGACTACTCGCGCGCCGACCAGGTGCTGCCGCTGCAGGTCAGTCTGGCCGATCCCTCATGGGGCGGTTTTGTCATTCCCGAGGGGCAGCAGTGCCGGAAGTTCGGCGGCAACGGTGCCACACCAAGGTTGCTGGTCAGTGGCATCCCAGAGGGTAGCAACGCCGTGATCGTCGCCTTCAGTGATCGCAGCTGGTTTCTGATGAATCGCGGTGGTCATGGCATGATCGGCCTGTGGACCGGTTATTCACGCAGCAGCGTCGAGATTCCTTCCGTGGCCGGCGAATCCTTCGAGCTACCCAGTGGCCTATTCATCGAACAACCGCATCAGGGCGGTCGCGGTGAGCCCGGCGCCTACCTGCCCCCCTGTTCCGGCGGCAGGGGGCATCGCTACGTCGCAGAAGTGATGGCGGTTCACAAGGGCACGGGCGATGAGCCGACCTGGTTGCTCGCCGAAGGCGAGGTTTCTCTCGGTCGCTACTGAAGGGGGTTGGTAACCCCTGCCCGTCACTCGTCTGCCCAGGGCGGTAGTGATGTTGTCCAGCAAGATAGGGGTGTAAACAGTCATTTTTTTTGCTGAGTGTGTGTCAGCCCGGTAGCCATCCGAGCCGACACGTTGGTGGCAGAGGGTTTAGTGCAAATCCGCCAGTTTCGCTCCGAAGTTGATATGGAAGACCTGATCGCCCAGCAGAAGTGCGGGGACAGAGTGTATGCCCAGTGATTCAGCTTCCCTGATGCGTTCCTTGTGTTCACCGAGGTGAACGATTTCGACGGCGTATTGGGACTGATCCAGTGCCGTTGCCAATCCCTGTTCCGCTGCGACGCAGACCGGGCACCCGGCGTGATAAAAAATGGCTTTGGTTTTCATGGTTGTACTCCTCTTTGCCAATTGGAGTAATCTATTATTCACAGATAAACAAAGGCGGGGAGTAGGTACTTTCTGGAAAGGTACTTACAAAATGGTGCAACTTGATGGACTTGCAGGAAAAAATTATTTTTCAATCGGATGCCGAGAAAAGCGTCGGGCGCATGGTGGAGTCGATCATTGGCTGTAAATGGTCCCTGTCCGTCTTGCAGCTGCTGCGGGATGGCATTAACAGGCCGGGTGAGATGCAGCGGCAGGTAGCGGGGCTGACCACCAAGGTGCTGAATGAGCGGCTGGCAAAGCTGTCGCGTTACGGCATTATCGACAAGACCGTATACCCGGAGTCTCCGCCCAGAGTGGAGTACAGCTTCACGGAATTCGGCAGGCAGTTTCTGCAGATTATTGATGTGGTGAACCGGGTCCAGCGGGAGCTGGACGGCAACTAATTCAGTTGACGCTCATGGCCTTTTTCTTGATCCACAGCCTGTCTTTCTGCTCCACCTCGTAGCGCATCCAGCCGTGAAAATGATGGGTGGGTATCTGCCCCACCTGTCCTTTGCCGTCGCCTGCCACCACCCTGAAAATCACCTTTTCCCCATTGGCCTGCAGCACCTCCCGGACACTCCAGTGACTGCCGAGCTGGGCATTGCTGTAGCAACTGGCGGGCTGGATGCGGTGGGGTGCCGTATTGACAGTCTCAGCATGCTGCAGGGCCAATTCAATGACTTCGCTGATGTCATCCATGGCGATATCCATAAACGAATCCAGTTGATGCAACGCCGCTGCGACATCCTCCTGGGAAAGAACGGCGTGTCGGCCCACATGGATATCGTGAATGACCGTCGGGCGACTCCGGAGTCCGTGGGGGTAGCGACGCCAGGGAAATACGCTGTTAAACAGGGTGCCTGCCAGTAACAGGGTGCAGGTATTCAATAACACCGGGATGAACAGGAATTGATAGCCCAGCCCGTGGATGGCATCGCCACCGATCACCGCCAGCAGGGCGGATGCACCCCCGGGGGGGTGCAGGCAGCGCAGGTAGTACATGGCGACCACCGCGAGACCGACGGCGGCAGCGCTGGCCAGCATTTCTCCCGGAATCCAGTGGTAACAGCAGATGCCAACCAGCGCGGAAACACTATTGCCCGCCACCACCGGCCAGGGCTGGGAGAGGGTGCCGTGGGGGACGGCGAAGACCAGTACCGTCGCCGCGCCAATGGAGGTCAGCAGAAGCCGCCGGGTCGGTTCGGCTTCAACATAAGCCGTCAGCCAATAGATCCCGAGGATAGCGATAAAGCTGCCCAGCCCGGAGAGAATTTTTTCCAGGTGGGAGGTATTGCTCGGGGTGATGCCCAGCAGTTGTTCTGCACGTCGAGTAAGAGATACGTCTGCTGTCATTGTGGTGAGTGCTTGCCTTGAACTTACATCGGGCCAGGCCGCCAGCTGTGGTCAATCTGGTTGAAGGGCGCGCAGTCTAAATTGCCTGATTTGTTCTGTATAACGAATAATAATGATGATATATATTTGATTTATTGATTTTAACCGTGCTGTGGCAGTGCGCTGTTTGCGGAGGAGGTTATGGATATTGAACTGGCAAGGACATTTCTGGGGGTGATGAGTGCCGGCAGTTTCAGTGAGGCGGCCCAGCGCTTGCACATCAGTCAGACGACGGTGACCACCCGGATCCAGTCCCTGGAATCGCTCCTGGATTGCGAGTTGTTCATCCGCAACCGCTCCGGCGCTCGCTTGACTCACCATGGTGAACGCTTTGCCGATCATGCCACGGCGTTAGTGCAAACCTGGGAGCGTGCCAGGCAGGCGATGATTGCGCCCCCGGAGATGGCGCGGAGAATTTGTCTGGGGGCGGAAACCAGTCTCTGGAATCCACTGCTGACACGCTGGGTATTGAGGTTGCGGCAACGGTTGCCGGAGGCGGCACTACAGGTGCGGGTGCAAAGCAGCACCGAACTGTTCGCGCAGCTGGATCACGGCCTGTTGGATGCGGCTATTGTGCACCTTCCCAATTACCATTCCGCATTTGTGGTCGAGCAATTGCTGGAAGAAAAACTGGTGCTGGTGGAGGTCCAGGACAACAGCAAGCCAGATCTGTTTGTCGACTGGGGGCCTGATTTCGTGGCCCAGTTTGACGCGGCATTGCCCAAACCCAGATTGTCCGCCATGGCGTTTGATTTTGGTCCACTTGCCCTGCAGGTCATGCTGCAACAGGGCGGTAGCGGGTATTTTCGCACCCGCGTGGTCCGGCCCTATCTCGACCAGGGGCGCCTGCAACGGGTGAAGGGGGCACCGGAGTTTTCCTATCCGGTTTTTCTTGTGTACCGGTCGGGCGACGTGACATCTGAACTACAGCTCGCATTTGAGGCGCTGCGGCGCGAAGTAAGCGAGGATATGGGGTGGCAACTTTAACGGCTCCAATGGGGCGGGCGCTTTTCCAGAAAGGCACTTAACCCTTCGCGGCCCTCGTCGGCGACCCGCAGCCGGGCGATGGTTTCGCTGGTGCGCCACAGCAGTTGGTCGCTGATGGGCTCTGCTGCTACGTCGGCAATCAACCGTTTCGCTGCCGCGATGGCCTCGGGGCCATTCTGCAGCAGGTTATCGATCCAGTTGTTCACCAGCTGATCCAGTTTTGCTTTCTGCACCACTTCACTGACCAGACCGAGTGCCCTGGCCGTGGCGGCGGTCATCGCTTCGGCGCTGAGAAAGTAGCGCCGCGCCGCGCGCGGGCCGATGGCGGCGATCACATAGGGGCTGATGGTGGCGGGGATTAGTCCCAACCTGGCTTCGCTGAACTGAAAACGGGCGTGGCTTACCGCCACCGCCATATCGCAACAGCAGATCAGCCCCACTGCACCGCCCCAGGCGCTGCCCTGTACCCTGGCGATGGTAGGTTTGGGCAATTCATTGAGGGTGCGCAACATATGGGCTAGTGCCTCGGCATCCGCCAGGTTGTCATTGTAGGAGTAGCCGCACATGCGTTTCATCCAAGCCAGATCCGCACCGGCGGAAAAGTGTTTGCCCGCGGCTGCCAATACCATGACGCGAGCGGAGGGGTTTGTGGCGACCTGCTGAAAAGCGCTATCCAGTTCGGCAATCACCTGATCGTCAAAGGCATTGTGTTTTTCCTGCCGGTTCAGGGTGACCGTAGCGACACCGCGGTTGTCGATCTCGGTAGTGACGGTTGCTGTGCTCATGGTGGTTACCTTTCAGGAAACTACTTACATGCGGAATACCCCGAAGCGGGTTTCCTCGCTGGGGCGGTTGGCGGCGATGGCCAGGCAGTGGCCGATGACCTCGCGGGTCTGTGCTGGGTCGATGACGCCGTCGTCCCAGAGTCGGGCGGAGGCGTAGTAGGGATTGCCCTGGGCTTCGTAGCGCTCGACGATGGGACATTTGAAGGCCTTTTCTTCCCCATCGCTCCAGGGTTTGCCCTCCCGCTGCAGCTGTTCCCGCTTGACCTGGGCCAGCACCCCGGCGGCCTGCTCTCCGCCCATCACGGAAATTCGCGCGTTGGGCCACATAAACAGGAAGCGCGGGTCGTAGGCGCGGCCGCACATGCCGTAGTTGCCGGCGCCGTATGAACCGCCGATCAATACCGTAAATTTCGGCACCCGGGCGCAGGCCACCGCCATTACCAGCTTGGCGCCGTGCTTGGCGATACCGCCGGCCTCGTAGCGCTGGCCAACCATGAAGCCGGTGATGTTCTGCAGGAATAGCAGCGGGATGCCGCGCTGGGCACAGAGCTCAATGAAGTGCGCGCCCTTCTGGGCGGACTCGCTGAAGAGGATGCCGTTGTTAGCGACGATGCCCAGCGGGTAGCCCTGCCAGCGGGCAAAACCGCACACCAGGGTAGGGCCATAGAGCGCCTTGAATTCGTCGAATTCGGAACCGTCCACCAGCCGGGCGATCACCTCGCGGACGTTGTAGGAGAGGCGGCGCTCGGCGGGAATCACGCCATAGAGCTCTTGCGGGTCAAACTGCGGTTCCACTGGCGGAGCCATATCAAACTGCGCGGGTTTGGCCCGGTTCAGCCGCGCCACGCAGCGCCGCGCCAGCTGCAGGGCATGTTGGTCATTCTCGGCCAAGTGATCGGCCACCCCGGAGGTGCGGCAGTGCAGCTCCGCACCGCCCAGTTCCTCGGCGCTGATGGTTTCCCCGGTGGCGGCTTTCACCAGCGGCGGGCCGCCGATAAAGATGGTGCCCTGTGCCCGGACGATGATGGCCTCGTCCGACATGGCCGGCACATAGGCGCCGCCGGCGGTGCAGGAGCCCATCACCACGGCGATCTGGGGAATGTTCTGGGCCGACAGGTTGGCCTGGTTGTAGAAGATGCGGCCGAAGTGTTCGCGGTCAGGAAACACCTCGTCCTGGCTGGGCAGGTAGGCACCGCCGGAATCCACCAGGTAGATACAGGGCAGGTGATTGTCGGCGGCGATCTGCTGGGCGCGCAGGTGTTTCTTGACGGTCAGCGGGTAGTAGGTGCCGCCCTTGACGGTGGCGTCGTTGGCGATGATCAGGCAATCATGTCCGGACACCTTGCCGATGCCGCTGATCAGGCCCGCCGCCGGTACCGCGTCCTCGTACAGCTGCCAGGCGGCCAGCGGGGACAGTTCCAAGAAGGGACTGTCGGCATCGAGTAGCTGCTCGATGCGCTCCCGGGGCAGCAGTTTGCCCCGTTCCCGGTGCCGCTGGCGGGCCGTTTCGCCGCCGCCCTGGCGCACCTGTTTCAGGGTGTGCTCGAGCCGCTCCACCAGCCCCTGCATGTGTTGCCGGTTCTGTTGGAACTCGGGACTGTTGGTGTCGAGTTTGCTGCTGAGGATGGCCATGACAAACGCCTCCAGTTGGGTCGCTCAGGCGGTCTCCCGGAACAGTTCCCGGCCGATCAGCATGCGGCGGATCTCGCTGGTGCCGGCGCCGATCTCGTAGAGCTTGGCGTCCCGCAGCAGGCGACCGGTGGGAAAATCGTTGATGTAGCCGTTGCCCCCCAGCAACTGGATGGCGTCCAGTGCCATGCGGGTGGCCAGTTCGGCGCTGAACAGGATCACCGCGGCGGCGTCCTTTCTCGATTCCCGCCCTCGGTCACAGGCGGCGGCCACCGCGTACAGGTAGGCGCGGCTGGCGTTGAGGCCGGCGTACATGTCCGCCAGCTTGCCTTGCACCAGTTGGAATTCGCCGATGGCCCGATCGAACTGGCGGCGCTGGTGCACATAGGGCAACACCACATCCAGGCAGGCCTGCATGATGCCCACCGGGCCGCCGGCCAGTACCGCGCGCTCGGTATCGAGGCCGGACATCAGCACCGCCACGCCACTGCCTACGCCGCCGATCACGTTGTCCGCCGGTACCGGACAGTCCTGGAATACCAGCTCACAGGTGTTGGAGCCGCGCATCCCCAGTTTGTCCAGCTTCTGGTGGCGGGAGAAACCGGTTAGCTCGCGCTCGACAATAAAGGCAGTAAGGCCGCCCTTATCCGCTTTGCTGCCGGTTTTGGCGTAGATCACGTAGGTATCGGCATCGGGGCCATTGGTGATCCACATCTTGTTGCCGTTGAGCAGGAAGTGATCGCCTTGCTTTTGCGCCTTCAGGCCCATGGCCAGTACATCGGAACCGGCGTTGGGTTCCGACATGGCGAGGGCTCCCACGTGTTCGCCGCTGCACAGTTTGGGCAGGTAGCGCTGCCGCTGTTGTTCGCTGCCGTGCCGGTAAATCTGGTTGACGCAGAGATTGGCGTGGGCGCCGTAGGACAGTCCCACTGCGGCCGAGGCCCGGGACAGTTCCTCCATGGCCACCACCTGGGCCAGGAAGCCCATACCGCTGCCGCCGTAGGCCTCCGGTACGGTGATACCGAGCAGGCCGAGTTCCCCCAGCTTTGGCCACAGGTCGCGGGGGAATTCATTATCGCGATCGATCTGGTCTGCGCGGGGCGCCAGCTCGTGGCCGGCAAACCGTTGTACGCTACGGCGCAGCAGGTCGATGTCTTCACCGAGGTGGAAATCGAGGGAGGGGTAATCGCTAACCATGGGCTGTGTCCGCCATTATGTTTTGCCCGATTTTTTGCCCCCAGCTTTAGGGGCGTTTTTGCGCGCTTTTTTCAAAGCCTTGCGGCAAGCGGTTTCGGCCTCATCCAGGGACTTGATCATCTTGTTGATGTCCCGGAGCTGGCGGGTAACTTTTTCACGCTGTTGCTGAATGTGTCCGGTCAGGGCCTGCAGTTGTTCCACATTGCCGTGGGCCGGATCGTACAGGTCGACAATTGCGCGGCTCTCCTCCAGGCTGAAACCGAGCCGTTTGCCGCGCAGGATCAGCCTCAGTCGGGTGCGGTCCGACGGGCTGTAGATGCGGGTCTGGCCGCGTCGCTGCGGCTTGAGCAAGCCGATATCTTCGTAGTGGCGAATGGTGCGGGTGGTGATGTCAAACTCCCGCGCGAGGTCGCCAATGCCGAGTTCAGTGGTCTCTGTCATGGTCTGTCTGCCCCTGGTCGTCACCCAACCCGCTGTTTGATTTAAAAATAGATTACATTTACGTAAACGTAAAGTTTGCGGGTCATTAAAACTGTTTTTGTGTGGTTCGAACGGTGCTTAAAAAAGAGTCAGTGGTGGCTTAGCAGGGCGAGTTGGCGCGATAACAGGTTTTCACCGTCTTCACCAAAATGATTGATGCGGCACAGGGGGCTGTCCTCCGCTAGTGGTGCCAGCTCGAATTCCGCCAGAGAGGGGTGCTGGCAGGCCGCCTGGTTGAGCAGGATTTCCCCGTCGGTAGCCTTTTCCAGTAATTCGCGCAGGCTGTTCAGGTGTTGTCCCTGTTCCAGTTCGTTGAGCAGGGTAGAACCGGTGCACTGGCGAATGGTCGGTGACACCGCCGCCGCGAGATCCACGGTGACCCCGCCATTGTTCAGCAGTTTGGCAGACAGCCGCAGCAGTGCCGCAGCACAGTAGGCGGCGTTCATGGTCTGGTCATCCGCGTCGTCAGCGCCGCGAAATTCCAGATAGACATTGTAGTGATCGCCGTGCAGGCGCTCGCCGCCGTAAAGCTTGAGGGTGCGCTCGATCAACTGATCGAAACGGCCCATCAGCGATTCGAAATGTTCACGATTAAGCAGCGTTTCCAGGCGGGGCAGGTTGCGGCAGGCAATGCCGAGCAGGGCCACCGGTTGTTGGCGAAGGGCGGGAGGCGGGCTGTCCGGGATGGCGAGTAACGGTTCCATGCGCTGTCGCAGGGTGGATAGCTCGTCCAGGCCATTGTCCTCTTCCCCTGGCAATTGCCGGATCAGTTGGCCGATTCGGCCGGACAGCGAGGCGCCCAGGCGGTAGGCCAGGAGGATCAGCAGAGCCGTGAAAACAGCCCAAATGGTGGCGAAAGTCAGCAGTGGTCGGGAAAAACTGTCGGTCATGTAGGCCGGTTGCAGGGAAACGGTGGCGTAGCCGACCGAGGCACTCTCGATGCTCACCTGACTGCGCTGTTCATATGCGCCATCTGTGCCGGTTTGTTCCCGCTGTGTCTGGGCGATAAGCCGCTGGTTGACATCGTAGATGGCGGCGCGCTGTACCCCGGCGATGGACAGTAATTCGTCCAGTTCCACCTGCAGGCTCAGGTTGTCGCGGTGAATCAGGGGGTCGCGAACCGCCTTGGCCAGTTGTTGGGCCAGGGTCTGGCTGAGCTGATGCCCCTGTTGGTCAGCCAGTTTACCCAGCTGGCTGTGCAGTGACAGGCCAATGACCGATCCGCTGAGCAGGGAAAAAAACAGGGCGATAACGGGCAGTAATTTGACGTAGGACCTGGCGAGGTTGCCCATTCGATGACATTTCCCTGTGAATTGGTAAAGATCGGCGCATTCTATCTTATTCGCCGCTCTCCTATAATACCCGCCCCGATATACCCGTGGCCGATGCCACCGACTTTGGATGCCGCTGTGAGAGAAATTCTGCTGATCAATGTTGCCGGTGAAGACAAGCCCGGTATAACCAGTGCGGTGTCGCGAGTGCTTGACGAGCACGGCGCCGATATCCTCGATATTGGCCAGGCGGTGATTCACGACAGTCTCAACTTGGGTATTCTGGTGAAGATTCCCGACGGCCAGTCCCCGGAGCAGGTGCAAAAGGAAATTCTGTTCAGCCTGCACGCCATGGATATGAAGGTGCGCTTCCAACCCATTTCCGAGAAAAGTTAC
>NZ_JBFHQR010000003.1:0-48371 GCF_041592135.1 Porticoccus sp.
CAAGGGCAAAGTCAAGGCCCAAAAAGGGAAGAAAATCACGAAAAAAGTCTTAAAAACTCAATAAGTTGCGAGCATGTGCCGACACGGCGAAGGAGGCTTGAAAAATATCGTTTTCAGAAACAGCCTGATAGAAAACGCAGTTAAAGTATTACTTTAACTGACTGCGAAGAAAAACCGGAATTGATGCAAAAAAAGGCAGATTGGTTATATTTTAACCAGCAAAACAACATTCAATGGCAGCGCGCTGACGGGTCAGGCTCCCAGCGGCGGACGCCCAACAAAGCCAACTGCAGCCCAACCGGAATGCGCCAGCAGGAGAAAAAAATGGGAGTTGGCCTGTAAGCCGGGTTCTGTCGTGGGCAACCATTCGTCTAGGATGCATGTCACCATACACCTCAAGCGACCTACCCGAGTCCAGCGCGGGCCACGCCAATGGACTCCTATTTGGTCTTGCTCCGGATGGGGTTTACCGTGCCACAAACTGTTACCAGTTGCGCGGTGCGCTCTTACCGCACCCTTTCACCCTTACCTGATCCCGTCCGAAGACAGGCCATCGGCGGTCTGCTCTCTGCTGCACTTTCCGTAGGCTCGCGCCCCCCAGGGGTTACCTGGCACCCTGCCCTATGGAGCCCGGACTTTCCTCCCCCGCGCGCCCGCCATCACCTGCGGAGATAGCGAGAAACAAAGCGGCGGCGGTTGCCCGGCCAACTCCCGCGGCAAGGTTACCATGAAGTCTTTGAGGCGACGACCAATACCCTTGAAAAAAGATCACCCAGCTCGCTGGTTATTTTTTGACCTGATCGATGGTTCAATGCAGTATTGTTCGGTAGTATTGACAAATCCCAAAGATGGTCTAAGGCCAAAACACATGCAAAGAATTGTGGTGATCAACCCCAAGGGCGGCAGTGGTAAAACCATGCTGGCCACCAATCTTGCCAGTTACTTTAGTGCTCAGGGAAAGATCACGACATTGATGGACCTGGACCCCCAGGGATCGAGCGTCTTCTGGGCGCTGAAGCGACCGGATCAGGCGCCCCATGTGCAGCTGGTCGACGCCCACAACTGCCCACACAATGTCACCCGCAGCTGGGCCATCCAGCCCCCCAGAAACACGGAAGTGCTGATACTGGACACTCCCGCCCGGCCCGACCTGATCAACCTCAGCCCGCTGCTGAGGGAGGCGACAGCCATTTTACTGCCGGCACTATTGGCCGAATTTGATCTGCACGCAGTCGCCAACACCGTACAGCATCTGCGCAGGCTGCTGCCCTCGCAAGAAAATATGGCCCTGGTGGCCAATCGCGCACCGCAATCCACATCCGCTTCCCGACGCGGCACCGAACTGGACAGGGAACTGAAATTGCCCGTGATTGCCAGTTTGCGGGATTCGCGCACATTTCTTCAGGCGGCGGCGGACGGCATGGGTGTCTGGGAAATGAAAGGCAGTCACTACCGCGGCGACAAGCTGGAGATCGCCAAAATAGCCCAGTGGTGTTCCGAGACGGCCTCCGGCCGGCAAGAGCCGCTCGGCAAGCGCCTCAACCCGGACATCATCGCCCTGGCCACGACTGCCTGAATCAGGATTTGAGCGACAAGGCCATCTGGTAGAGGGCATTTTTCTGCCCGCCGGTCAGTTTTGCAGCCAGCGCCGCAGCCTGTTTCAGGGGCAGTTCTTCCAGCAGCACTTTCAACACCCGCTGCTGTTCTTCATCACTCACGTTCGAGGCCTCTGGCGCCCCCCGCAACAGCAGTACGATCTCGCCCCGCTGCTGATTGGCATCGCTGCGAACCAGCTGGCCAATTTCATCCAGCGTGCCCACCAGGAAGGTTTCAAAGGCCTTGGTCAATTCCCTGGCCATAACCGCCTCGCGGTCACCGCCAAAGGCTTCAGACAGATCCGCCAGGGTATCGAGAATGCGGTGGGGGGACTCATAGAAAATTAATGTCCGGCTATCATCTGCCAGCGCTGCAAACTTTTTCAGCCGCGCCGCGGACTTGGCCGGGGGAAACCCTTCAAACGAGAAGCGGTCACTGGGCAAGCCCGACGCACTGAGCGCGGCAATGGCGGCACAGGGCCCCGGCACCGGAATCACCTTCACCCCCAACTGGCGAACCTCCCGCACCAGGCGATAACCGGGGTCGGAAATCAGCGGGGTACCGGCGTCGGAAATCAGCGCCACCTTCCGCCCCTGCTCCAGGGCCTGGACAATGCGCCCCACCTGGCGGGCCTCACTGTAGTCGTGATAGGCCACCATGGGTTTATCGATGCCCAGGTGCTTCATCAGGCGTCCGCTGTGGCGGGTGTCTTCCGCGGCAATGAGATCTGCGGCATGGAGAACCTCGACGGCACGGGGTACCATATCCCCCAGATTGCCGATCGGCGTAGCCACCACATACAATTCACCAGCCATAAAGAAGCCACACCTATGTTCAAGTTTCGCATCACCGCCGCTGCCCTGCTCTGGCTGACCCTGTTGCTGGGCGGATGTACTCAGCAGGGGGGCCTGACGCCGGTCAGTCGGCACACCCCAACCCCTGCGGAACTGGCGGATCAGGAACTGGCACAGGCCGCGGGCAGCATAACACCCGAGCGACAGCTCCACCAATTGAACGCAGCCAGGTTTCTCGACCAGGCTGGCAAGCAGCAAAAAGCCCTGCAAACACTGGCTGCGATTGACGCCGCGGGCCTGCCGGATGATCGCTACGGTGATTTTGTCCTGCTGTATTCCGCACTGTCCCTGCAAGGGGAGCAGTATTTTGAGGCCCGCAGCCTGTTGATGGATGAACGGATGACCGCCATCGCCTATCGCCTGCCCCTCGAACAACAGGCCAGATGGCAAAAAATGCGCGGCGAACTGTTTTCCCTGCTCGGTGAAGATGAAAACAGCATCCGGGCATTCGCCGCCCTGTCCACACTGGCGACGACCCCGGCGGATCAGGCCTACGCCCACGAACAGCTGTGGCAGGTACTGTCACATATTTCCGATCCGTATCTGGCCTCTCTAACCGCCACCGAAACGGACCCGACGCTACAGGGCTGGTACAGTCTGGCCGGCATCATCCGCAATCATCAGGGCGATGTGAATCAGCAGCTCAGCCTCATCACGCTCTGGAAGAGCAAGTGGTCCACCCACCCGGCCGCGCTGACGCCCCCGACCAGCCTGGGTGCGCTGCAACAGATTGCCGACTCCCTGCCAACGCGAATCGCCGTGCTGTTGCCCTTCGAGGGATCGCTGGCCCAGGCGGGCAAAGCCATTCGCAGCGGCCTGCTGGCCGCCTGGTACGACGCCCGCAGCTACGGTGGCGAAACGCCACGGATCCGCTTTTACGATACATCGCTCGGCGACAATATCAGCCCCGTCTATCAACAGGCAGTGGCCGACGGCGCTCAGCTGGTCATCGGCCCGGTGCAGCGTGAAAAAGTCGAGCAACTGCTGGCCATGCCCGCGCTGCCGGTGCCCACCATTGCCCTGAATTACCTGGAAAACGCCGCCACGCCCATTCCTGACAATTTCTTCCAGTTCGGTTTGTCCGTCAGCGATGAGGCGCGACAGATCGCCGACCGGGCCTGGATAGAGGGCCAGCGCACGGCGCTCGCCATCACCCCCAACTCCAGCTCGGGAGAACGCGCCCTGGCCGCTTTCCGCGAACGCTGGAGCGAACACGGCGGCACCTTGATCGAAGCCCCCGCCTACGGCACCGCACAGAGTGATTTCACGCCGCTGTTGAAGCCGGTGCTGAACATCGAACAGAGTGAAGAGCGCAAAAAACGCCTGCAGCAACTGCTCGGCAAAACGCTCTATTTTACGCCCCGCCGCCGCCAGGACCTGGATATGGTTTTCCTGGTCGCCTACCCGGATCAGGCGCGCCAGGTGAAACCCACCCTCGACTTTCTGTTTGCCAGTGACCTGCAAATCTACGGCACATCCCAGCTCTACAGCGGGGTCCAGGATCCCGGCCGCAACCGCGACCTGGAAAATATCCGTTTCAGCGCCATGCCCTGGACACTGCCCGGCGCCAGAGACAACCAGCTGCAACCGGCTACCGACCTGCCACCGCTTTACCGGCACATGTTTGCACTGGGGATTGACGCCTATCACCTGCACCAGGGACTGCCACAAATGCTGTTGCTCCCCAACACCCGGCTCTCGGGTAGTACCGGCACACTGCAATTGGGCGAGCGGGGCACCATCACCCGGGAACAACCCTGGGCGCTGTTTCGCGGCGGCCGGGTCAGAGCCGCACAACAACTCAGCGAAAATTAATCTCCCCGCCCGGCATCCACCCCACTGCAGAATGGCAGCAGACCGGCCCTGAGCGCCTCAGCTGACGCGACGTACTCGACGCCGCCGGGCAACTGCTGTGAGTCGAGGGTCAACAGGGTCACTTGATCCTTGCGGGTCGGCAACCCGGCCGTCACTTGACCCGAATAATCGAGCCAGACGGGATAGCCCAGATCCCGCAACCGCGGGACGGCGATCAATTTGGATATCATCCTGGGCATCCCGCTGATATTCGCCAGATAGATGACCCGCCCCCGCTGTAAACAGTCGACATTTAATCCGGCCAGGGTGTCCCGCACCCTATTTTTGGCTTTCATGCCGTTCACCACCATCACCAACGCCATACCCTGCTGTTCGCTGAAGAACCTGCCAAACTGATCGACCAGGCTGCTGAAATCCATTTTGTCGGCTATCGGCGCCTCTGCGGCCCAGTTCGGCGCTGCGCACAGCATCCCCGCACAAAAAAACGCGATCAAACCAAAACGCTGAGAGAGTGACATGATGGGCTCCATGGTTGCACGGGCGGGGACACCGCATAGTAGGGCGCCCGTCGCGCTCCCGGCAAGTAGATGCGAACCCCGCGATAGCAGCAGTCAGCACGGATTGTTGAGATTGGCCAAAAAGCAGGCTAGTGTTCATCCAAACATTCCGCACAAAGGGACTTTGCCGGCATGAGGAATTTTTTTCGCGCAAAAACCACGCCTTTGACTCCGGGTATGGAGGCCGAGCGCTGGGCCAGGCACTACCTTGAACAACAGGGTCTGGCGACCCTCGAACAGAACTATCGAACCACCAGGGGTGAAATCGACCTGATTATGCAGCACGGTTCCACACTGGTGTTTGTGGAGGTGCGGTTGCGCCGCCATCCCGGTTTTGCCAGTGCGGCGCAGAGTATCGACGCCGCCAAGCAGAGGCGTATCGTTGCCACGGCCCGGCACTATTTACAGCACAAGCATCTGTGGGAAAAAATGCCCTGTCGTTTTGATGCACTCTGTCTCGGCAAAGACCACGGCAACAATGCAGCGTATCAGGTAGAATGGCTGCAAAATGCCTTCAGCCTGTCGTAGGGGACCATGGAATCAAGCGTTATTGAGCTGTTTCACCAGAGCATCGAAGCGAAGATGGCGGCTGGTGAGGCATTGGCTCCGCTGATTGCAAGAGCCAGTGTCAAAACTGTTGAGCAGTTGCTCCAGGGCCATAAAGTGCTCTGTTGCGGCAATGGTCTGTCCGCCGCACTGTCGAATATATTCACCCAGTCCCTGCTGTTGCAGTACAAACTGGAACGACCGGGGTTCCCCGCTGTCTGTCTCAATAACGACAGCAACCTGATCACCGCCATCGGCCACTACCACAGTGTAAGCGAGATGTTCAGCAAACAGGTGAAAACCCTCGGACAACCCGGCGACCTGCTGGTCATCTTCAGCCTCGGCACCAATCCCAGCAATCTGGTACAGGCGATTCATACCGCGCACGACCGGGGTATGTCCGTGATCGGCTTTACCGGCTGCGGCGACACGGATCTGTCAGCACTGCTCAGCGGTGACGATATCGAGATTTATGTGGATCACAACGAACGGCACCGTATCAGCGAGGTTCACCTGCTGAGCCTGTTCTGTCTTTGCGAGTTAATTGACCAACAACTTTTTGGAGGAACGTCTTAATGTTGCAACCCTTGGCCGCGCTGCTGCTCATCAGCATCGTCAGCCTGACCGGCTGTACCAGTGTCATCCACGCTACCACCGATAAGCCCATCCACCCGGATCCCACGGAAACCTCGTTGGGCACTGATATCGATGACTGGGAACTGGAGACCTTGATCGGCGTGAATATCAAGAAGGCTGACCCCTATCTTGAGCACGCCCACGTCAATGTCAACGCCTATAACGGTGTGATATTGCTCACCGGGGAGGTCGCTTCCAATGACTTGCGCACCCTGGCCGGCAATACCGCCCGGAACTTCCGCGGCGTGCGCCAGGTCCACAATGAATTGCAGGTGATTGGGTCAACCACCCTGGTCTCGCGCAGCAATGACGTGTGGCTGTCGACCAAAGTCCGCGCCAAGCTGATCGCCGAGAAGAGCATCAAGTCCACGCGGATCAAGGTGGTCTCCGAGAATGGCGTCATCTACCTGATGGGACTGGTCAAGCGCAGCACCGGCGATCAAGCTGCGCGGGTGGCCAGCACCACCCGCGGCGCGCGGCGGGTGGTAAAAGTGTTTGAATACATAGACTAGACCGGTAGCCACATAAAAAACGGCCCTCAGGGGCCGTTTTTTATTCACTATTACCGCTCTAGAGTGCTGCGGTTAAAGCAGTTCAACCGCCAGCGCAGTAGCTTCGCCGCCGCCGATACAGATGCCGGCAATACCCTTGGTTTTGCCATAGGTCTGCAGCGCTGCCAACAGGGTGACAATAATGCGGGCGCCGGAAGCGCCGATGGGGTGGCCCAGGGCACAGGCGCCGCCGTGCACATTCACCTTCTCATGGGGCAGGCCCAGCTCTTTCATGGCGGCCATGGTCACCACGGCAAAGGCTTCGTTGATCTCGAACAGATCGACGTCATCCTTGCTCCAGCCCACTTTGGCCAGCAATTTATTGATCGCGCCCACCGGTGCGGTGGTAAACCACTCCGGCTCCTGGGAGTGCACGCTGTGCGCGAGAATCCGCGCCAACGGCTTGAGGCCCTGCTGTTCCGCCACGGACTGGCGGGTCAGCACCAGTGCAGCTGCGCCGTCGCTGATGGAGCTGGCATTGGCTGCAGTGACCGTACCGTCCTTGATAAAGGCCGGGCGCAGGCTGGGGATTTTCTCAGGGCTGGATTTGCCGGGCTGCTCATCAATGGCGTATTGCACTTCACCCTTGCGGCCGGCGACGGACACCGGGGCAATTTCACCTTCGAACTTGCCTTCGGCAATGGCCTTGCTGGCGCGCTCCAGGGAAGTGATGGCAAAGGCGTCCTGATCCTCGCGGGTAAAACCGTATTTTTCTGCGCACTGCTCGGCAAAGATGCCCATGGCCTGGCCATTGTAGGCATCTTCCAGACCGTCCATGGTCATATGGTCAAAGATCTGGGCATGGCCGAAGCGGTAACCGCCGCGCCCTTGCAACATCAGGTAGGGAGCATTGGTCATACTCTCCATGCCACCGGCTACCGCAATGTCGACGTGACCCAGGGACAGGCTGTCGAAGGCATTCATCACCGCCCGCATACCGGAACCACAGACCTTGTTGAGGGTGGTGGCGCTGACACTACTCGGCAACCCCGCTCCCAGCGCGGCCTGCCGCGCTGGCGCCTGGCGCAGCCCGGCAGTGAGAACACAGCCCATATCCACAGAACCAACCTGCTCTGGCGCGACACCGGCTCGCTCTACCGCTGCTTTAATGGCTGTAGCGCCCAGATGGGTAGCGGGCACACCGTTAAACTGGCCTTGCATGCTGCCGATAGGCGTACGTGCCATACCGACGATTACGATGGGATCAGACATAATTTAAACCTCTATTTAACAACTCTCAGAGAGGGTTTCCTGGTCTTATCGCCGGTCCCTCCGGTTACTCCCTCTTTCACTGCAACAGGTTTCGTTGGACCCGGTCCCTGGGGATCTGGATCAGTACTCTTCTCGGGCTGAAACACCATGCCCTGACCATTTTCACGCGCGTAAATACCGGTAATGGCTTGGATTGGCAGGCGAATGCTGCTCGGTACACCACCAAAGCGCGTGGTAAAAGCCACTTCGTCATTGTTCATAACAAACGTGGCGACGGCCCGCGGCGCCACGTTGAGGACGATTTGCCCGTCGTTGACGTACTGCTGCGGCACCTCGACCCCCTGGAAATAGGCATCCACCACCATGTAGGGGGTACACTTATTATCCACGATCCAGTCGTAAAAAGCCCGGATCAGATAGGGTCGATTGGATGTCATGCTCATAGCTGCCATAGGTTCCGGCTTCAAGGGGTCGTATTGTACAAAAAAAAGGGACATGCTAGTCCCTTTCCATGCCAACTATGCCAAAACGAATGGCGTCAGAATGCCATTTCCTTTTCCAGCTCAGACAGGCTTTCCCGAAAGGAGGGTCTGTCGAACAGGCGCTTCATATAGTCCTGCAACGGCTTTATCTGGCGATTGGCGGGGAGCTTGATCCCGAGACTGTCCAGGCGCCACAAAATCGGCGCCAGACAACAGTCCACCAGGGTGAACTCCTCGCTCATAAAGTAGGGCAAGTCTGCGAAAATGGGGGCAATGCTGCACAGGCTATCGCTCAGCTCTTTGCGCGCCTTGTCCGCCACAGCACCTTCGGGATTGCTGATAATCGTATCAATCTGGCTGCTCCAGTCCCGCTCGATGCGGTGCATAAACTGGCGGCTCAGGGCACGGGCCACCGGATAAACCGGCAACAACGGGGGATGGGGGAACCTTTCATCCAGGTATTCCATCATCACCTTGGTTTCATAAAGTGCCAGATCCCTGTCGACAAGCGTGGGCAGAGAAGCGTAGGGATTCAGTTCCAATACGTCTTCTGGCAGATTTTTATCATCCACTTCCTCAATTTCTACCGTGACGCCTTTTTCAGCCAGTACGATGCGTACCCGATGGCTGTAATGACAGGACGGATCAGAAAAAAAAGTCATCGAAGATCGTTTTGCAACAACCCCCATATGAAAACCTCAATAGTTGTTTACAAGTTACGGAAACTAGATGGCCGCCCAGCGGCGGCCATCCATGACGATCAGTGAAGGCCCTTCCAGTATTCCCTGTTCAGCAGCCACACCCAGATAAACAGGAAGGCCAGGAATAACAAGACATAGGTGCCGATGCGCTCCCTGTCCTCGGCCATGGGCTCTGCCTCGTATGCGAGGAAGTTAACCAGGTCGTAGACAGCCACATCAAACTCTTCAGGACTCATGCTACCTTTTTTCACCAAGCTGTAGCGGCCGCAATCATCCTCGAGAATTTCCTCTCGGGTCAGCGGATCGCGCTTGATGCCACCATTCTCGGCGTGAACCGGGCCGGGGGCACATTCCTGCAGTCCCTGCAGGTCCATCAGGGCGTGGGGCATACCCACATCCTTGAAGACCTTGTTATTCACGCCCACCGGGCGGGTGGGGTCAACATAGAAGTTGCGCAGGTAGGTGTAAACCCACTCTGGCGAACGGGCGCGGGCGACCAGGGTGAGGTCCGGTGGCGCGGCGCCAAACCACTGCTTGGCATTGGCCTCGGGCATGGAGATACCCATCAGGCTGCCGATTTTTTGATCGGCGAACACCAGGTTATCCATCACCAGTCCGGCGGGCATCTTCAGGTCATTCGCCACGCGCTCCCAACGGGAGTATTTGGCAGAGTGGCAGCCCATACAGTAGTTCACAAACAGCTTGGCCCCGTGCTGCAGTGATTCTTTGTCCGCCAGGTCGGCCTCGAACTCATCACAGGCGATGGTGCCGCAGTCGTGTTCAGCCTCGGAGCCCACCGCCTTCAGCGGCAGCCAGGTCAATAGAACCACTACCACAAATGCCGCCAGCGACTTCCAGAAACCAAATCCGCCATGGGTGGTAACACGCTCAGGCTGAGGAGTGGTCTTTTCCAGCTTCGTCCAAATGGGCATAGCCAGGAAGAACAGGAAATAAATAATGGTACAAATCTGTGCCAGCAGTGTGCGCTCCGGGGTCGGCGCTCTCACACCCAACACACCCAGGACAATGAACGATGAGGCGAACACCAGAATCGCTGCGCGGCTGAAGGAGCCCTTGTAACGGATCGACTTGACCGGGCTGCGATCCAGCCAGGGCAGCACAAACATGATGGCGATCGCCGCCGCCATCACCAGGAAGCCAGCAAACTTGTCGGGTACCGCCCGCAACATGGAGTAGAACGGGGTGAAGTACCAGACCGGCGCAATGTGCGGCGGCGTCTTCAGCGGGTTGGCAATTTCAAAGTTGGCATGCTCCAGGAAATAGCCGCCCATTTCCGGGACGAAGAACAGAATGAAACAGAACACGAACAGGAACACCACAATCGGCACCAGGTCGTGCACGGTGTAATAGGGGTGGAACGGAATGCCGTCGCGGGGAATGCCGTTTTCATCCTTGTTCTTCTTGATCTCGACGCCGTCGGGGTTGTTGGAACCCACTTCGTGCAGCGCCAGGATGTGCAGTACCACCAGCGCCAGCAGGATAATCGGCACCGCCACCACGTGCAGGGACATGAAGCGGTTCAGGGTGATACCGGAAATCAGGTAGTCGCCGCGCACCCACTGGACGATATCTTCGCCCACCACCGGGATCGCACCGAACAGGGAGATGATCACCTGGGCGCCCCAGTAGGACATCTGGCCCCAGGGCAGCACGTAGCCGAGGAAAGCTTCCGCCATCAGCGCCACGTAAATGGTCATGCCGAAGATCCACACCAGTTCCCGCGGCGGCTTGTAGGAGCCGTACAGCAGGCCGCGGAACATGTGCAGGTAGACCACAATAAAGAACGCGGACGCGCCGGTGGAGTGCATGTAGCGAATGATCCAGCCGTAATCCACATCGCGCATGATGTATTCCACGGAGGCAAACGCCGCTTCAGAAGACCCCTGATAGCTCATCAACAGCCAGATGCCGGACAGCAGCTGGATGACCAGTACCACCAGTGACAACACGCCGAAGAAATACCAGAAGTTGAAATTTTTCGGGGCATAATACTTGGCCATGTGGGTGTCCCAGGCCCGCTGGACGGGGAGGCGGTCGTCGACCCAACCCCACAAAGAAGCTAACCAGTTCATTACGCGCCCTCCTGGTCTACACCGATAACAATGACCGTATCACTCTCATAGGAATACGGAGGAACTTCCAGGTTGGTGGGAGCGGGCACCCCGGTAAACACCCGGCCCGACAGGTCGAACTTGGAACCGTGACAGGGGCAGAAGAAGCCGCCGAACCACTTATCGCCACCCAGATCCTGGGCGCCCACATCCGGCCGGTACATCGGCGCACAGCCGAGGTGGGTACAGAGGCCAACCAGCACCAGATACTCTTCCTTGCCGGCAATGGTACGGGTTACACCATCCACATAGGTCGGCTGTTTTGACTGCTGGGAGCTGGGATCCCTGAACATATCGTCGTGACCATTGAGTCCGTCGAGGACTTCTTTGGTGCGGCGAACAATATAGACCGGCTTACCACGCCACTCGACGGTCACCATTTGACCGGATTCGATTTTGGCGATATTGGCCTTGACCGGCGCACCCGCGGCTTTCGCCTTGGCACTCGGGTTCCAGGAACCCACAAAAGGAACGGCAGCTCCAACTACCCCGGCAGCGCCCACCACGCAGGTGGCCCCTGTCAGGAAGCGTCGGCGCCCCTGATTAACACCGTCATTGCTCATGACGCTCTCCCGTTAACAGCAAAGGTTGGCAAATTTTTTATGTGTGGAAAATGGCGTGCAATAGTAAAGAAGTCCACCCTTCTTTACAAGACAAACACCCACAAAAAGTAGGTAATTTATTGTTTTCAAAAACAAAAAAACCCGGCATTGAAAACCGGGTTTTTTGCGACTCAGCGAGTAACGAATTAGCGCTTGGAGAACTGCGGGCGCTTGCGGGCCTTGTGCAAGCCAACCTTCTTACGCTCCACCTCACGGGCATCGCGCGTCAGGAATCCGGCTTTGCGCAGGTTGCTGCGCAGGCCTTCGTCGTACTGGAGCAACGCACGGGCAATACCGTGGCGGATCGCTCCCGCCTGACCAAAGCTGCCACCGCCGGCAACCGTGATTTTCAGGTCAAATTTATCAGCGCTACCAACCAGCTCCAGCGGCTGACGAACAATCATTCGCGCCACCTCGCGACCAAAATACTGGTCGAGGGAGCGGTCGTTGACCGTAATGTTGCCAGCGCCGGACTTCAGGAAGACGCGCGCGGAGGAAGTCTTGCGGCGACCGGTACCGTAGTATTGGGTGTCTGCCATAATTAGCTATCCGTCAGATATTCAGTTCTTGCGGCTGCTGAGCAGTATGGGGATGCTCAGCGCCAGCGTACACTTTCAGCTTCTTGAACATGGCGCGCCCCAGCGGACCTTTCGGCAGCATGCCTTTAACGGCGCTCTGGATGGTGCGCTCAGGAGCCTTGTCGATCAATTTTTCAAAGCTGATGGACTTCAAACCACCCGGGTAACCGGTGTGGCTGTGGTAAATCTTGTCTTTAGCCTTGTTGCCTGTCACACGAACCTGCTTGGCATTAACCACGACAATATAGTCCCCGGTATCAACGTGGGGAGTGTATTCGGGCTTATGCTTGCCACGCAAACGTGACGCAACTTCGGCAGCCAAACGACCCAATGTCTTGTCAGCAGCGTCCACGACAAACCAATCGCGCTGGACAGTTTCGGGTTTCGCAATAAATGTTTTCATCTTTTCCTGCCTGAACTTTTTGGCCTTCCCAAAAGGAGGGCGCATTTTACAGATCGCGTATAGCCTTTTCAAGGATATTTTTCAGCCAACCCGCCGACGCTCCGAACAGCTCTGATTTGCAACAAAATTGTGCTGTTCAGGGCCGGTGCGGCCGAGCCAGATACTCGTGGGACTGCATCTCCAACAGCCGGCTGCGGGTGCGCTCAAACTCAAAGTTGAGCTTGCCCTCCGTGTAGAGCGCCGCCATCTCCACCTCGGCCGACACGACCAGCTTCACGTTGCGGTCGTAGAACTCATCCACCAGATTGATAAAACGCCGCGCCTGATCATCATTCTTGCGGCCCATCTGCTGCACGTTGCCCACCAGCACAGCGTGGAACTCCCGCGCCAGTTCAATATAGTCGTTCTGACTGCGCGGGATGTTACAAATGATGTCAAAGTCGAACCAGATGACATCCTCGGCGACAAAGCGGCAGGGAATCCGGCGCCCCTCCACGTCCACCTCGACCGCTTCTTCCACCTCGCCCGCAGCCGGAGCCAGGCTGTTGAACGCCTGCAGCATGGCCAGCTCCGCTCCGGCACCCAACGGCGCATGGTAGAGCTCCGCCTGCTCCAGTGCCCGCAGCCGATAATCCACCCCGCCATCCACATTCACCACCCGAGTATGCTGGTTGAGCAAGGCGATGGCCGGCAGAAAGCGCTGGCGCTGCAAGCCGTTTTCATAGAGGCGGTCCGGCACGAGGTTGGACGTCGCCACCAGGGTCACCCCCCGGGCAAACAACAATTCCAGCAGGGTGCCCAGCAGCATGGCGTCGGTGATGTCGGCCACGAAAAACTCGTCAAAGCAGATCACCCGGGCTTCCGCGGCAATATTGTCCGCCACTTTCTCCAGGGGGTTTTTCTCCCCCTTAAACAATTCCAGCTCCCGGTGCACCCGCCGCATGAAGCGGTGAAAATGGGCGCGCAGCTTTTCCGGGAAGGGCAGCGACTCGAAAAAATTATCCATCAGGTAGGTTTTGCCCCGTCCCACACCACCCCAGAAATAGAGCCCCCGAACCGGAACAACGGGCTCAGGCTGCTGAAAACGGCGCTTGAACCCGGCCAGCAGTCCCCTGCCCGTCAGGGGCGCCGGCATGACGAGCTGCTCATGCAGGGATTGCAACAGCGCAACGGCCTTTTCCTGGGAGGGATCGTAGTTGAACCCCTGCTGCTGCAAGTCGTGCTGGTAGCGCTGTTGCGGTGACAGGCGAACGCTGGAACTGGCCCGATTCATAAGCTGAAGTGTTGTCGAAGAGGACTGGGAAACGGTAGGCGGGGAACTGTAGCCGCGCACGCGCCGTTTAGCAACCGGTGCCGCCGCCGTACTTCGCGACTGGATTCCCCCCAAAAACGGTTGCCTAGCGTCCCGCCTTCTTTCAGACTATAAGCTCAGAGACTGAAATAACCCCGGGGGATCGACGCTTGGACACCAACACGTTACTACTTACTGGCCTGCTGGGCCTGGCCGCCGGTCTGGTTGTTGGCCTGCTACTGGGTCGCTCGCTCAACCCCAGGGAGCAACAGCGCAAGGACACCGAGAAGCAGTTGAACGAAGCACAAAACCAGCTGAAGGATTACCAGCACGAGGTGACCGAACACTTTGCCAAAACCGCCAAGCTGTTTAACGATCTTTCCCACAGCTACCGCGATGTACACGAACAGCTTTCGTCCAGCGCGATGCTCCTGACCAACCCGGAAACCAGCCGCAAGATGGTGGATGCCGGCTTTGGCCAGCTGAAAGATGGGGCGCTCCCCATCACAGAGCTGCCCGCCCCTCCCAAGGACTACGCACCCAAAGTGCCTGGCGGGATTCTCAGCGAGGAATATGGCCTCAGGGACGAACGCCCCTCCTTCGAAGGCCGTCACCTGAAAGTGGCCAATGATGTGGCCAAAGAAATTACCGACGAAGACGACCCCACACTCAAGGTCAGCTAGACCGCCACGACAGGGCACCCACCCCCGGGTGCCACAGTCTCCGCTGTACCACCCTCAGCATCTCGAATCTGGCCGGTTTGTGCCATAATGGCTGACCCGCCAGCGAGAGGAGAGGTGAGTGTCCGCCCTATACCGATTTTTGCGCTACATCAGTTGGCCCACCATTGCCGGGCTACTCATGGCCGCACTCGCGCTGCTGCTGTTTCCCCAGGCACTCAATCACCACAACGACATGGAAACCGGCGGCCTGTCTCCGGATGTCAGCAACAGCTGGGAGGGCCCGGTCTCCTATTCCTCCGCCGTGCGCCGGGCCGCCCCCTCCGTGGTGAACATCTACACCCAGAAGACGCTGGAACGCCCCCGCCACCCCCTGCTGGACGACCCGTTTTTTCGCCGCTTCTTTAACAGCAGCAATTTGCCCCAGCAGCAGCGCATGGAGTCCTCCCTCGGCTCCGGTGTCATTCTCTCCAGAGAGGGCTATATCCTCACCAACAACCATGTGGTGGCAAGCGCAGACGAGATCGTCGTACAGCTCCAGGATGGCCGCGAGACCATGGTGAAAGTAGTGGGCAGTGATCCGGACACGGATTTGGCCGTACTCAAGGTTGACCTGGACGGGCTGACCCCGGCGAAAATCGGCGACCCCGCCCGGGCCCGGGTCGGCGATGTGGTGCTGGCCATTGGCAACCCGTTTGGCGTGGGCCAGTCGGTGACCCAGGGCATTATCAGTGCCACCGGTCGCAATGGGCTGGGCCTCAACACCTTTGAAAACTTTATCCAGACCGATGCCGCCATTAATCCCGGCAATTCGGGGGGCGCACTGGTGGACGCACACGGCAACCTGCTGGGGATTAACTCGGCGATTCTGGATCGCACCGGCTATTCCGTGGGCATCGGCTTTGCGATCCCGGCCAACACCGCCATGAAAGTGCTGCAGGATATCGTCGCACACGGCTATGTGATTCGCGGCTGGCTCGGTGTCGAGGCCAGTCCCCTGACCCGGGAAGCGGCACTGCAGCTGGAGCTCGACCCGCCCGCGGGACTGGTTATCACCAACATCTATATCAACAGCCCCGCCCACCTGGCGGGCCTGCAGCCCGGAGACATCATTACCCGCATCAACGACTACTGGGTGGTGGACAACGAGCGCAGCATGACCCTGATCGCCGATCTGTCGCCGGGGGATTCGGTAAAACTGGAAGTGGTTCGCAACGGTGAGAAAAGCACCATCATGGCCGTGGCCGGCACCCGACCGGCCACCGGCAGCTAATCGCCCTCAGCCGATGATTTGCTGAAGCGCCATCACCAGTTGCGCATTCTGCTCCGCGGTGCCAATGGTGATACGCAAATACTGCTCGATACGCGGCTGCTGGAAGTGCCGCACAATGATGCCCCGCTGGCGCAGTTGCGCCATCAGTTCCGCCGCAGCCTGTTGCGGATGGCGCGTCAGGATAAAGTTGGCGGCCGACGGCAGCACCTCAAACCCCAGCCCGGTCAGCTCAGCCACCAGCTGCTGGCGGCTGTCGATAACACGACCGCACACCTCCCGAAAATAGGCCTCATCGGCAAAAGCCGCCACGCCACCAACTATGGCAAAGCGGCTCAGGGGATAGGAGTTGAAACTGTTTTTCACCCGCTCCAGCGCCTCGATCAAACCGGCGTCGCCAACGGCGAAGCCGATGCGCAGCCCCGCCAGGGAGCGGGATTTTGACAAGGTCTGCGTCACCAGCAGGTTGGGGTAGCGATCCACCAGTGCGATGGCGGTTTCACCGCCAAAATCGATATAGGCCTCATCGACCACCACCACCGACTGGCGATTGTGCTGCAGCAACCACTCGATATCGGCCAGCGGCAACGGTTTGCCAGTGGGCGCGTTGGGGTTGGGGAAGATAATGCCGCCATTGTCCCGGCCGTCGCGGCAGTAATCCGCCACGCGGATGCTGAAATCCTCCGTCAGCGGTACCCGCTCGAACGGCACCTGGTAGAGACCACAATAGACCGGGTAAAAGCTGTAGGTAATATCGGGGAACAGAATCGGGCGGGCGTGTTTCAACAGGCCCTGAAAGATATGTGCCAGCACCTCGTCGGAGCCATTGCCCAGAAAAACCTGCTCCGGGCTGACCCGGTAATACTCGGCAATCGCCTGTTTCAGTGCTGAACCGTTGGGGTCGGGGTAGAGGCGCAGGCTGTCGCCGGACTCGCCCGCAATCGCCTCCAGCACCTTTGGCGAGGGCCCATAGGGGTTCTCGTTGGTGTTCAATTTGACCAGATTGGCCAGTTTCGGCTGCTCCCCCGGCACATAGGGCTCGAGGTCGCGAACAATGTCACTCCAGAAGGGGTTGCTCACCTCGCCACCTCAATCCCGGATGCGGTATTCAGCGGAACGGGCGTGGGCGGTAAGACCTTCCCCCCGGGCCAGGGTCGAAGCGGTTTTACCCAGCGCCGAAGCGCCCTCGGCGGAACACATGATCACCGAGCTGCGCTTCTGGAAATCGTAGACCCCCAGCGGCGAGGAAAACCGCGCCGTCATGGAAGTGGGCAACACGTGGTTGGGTCCGGCGCAGTAATCCCCCAGTGCCTCGGCGGTATAGCGCCCCATGAAAATGGCACCGGCGTGGCGGATGCGCGGCAGCAATGCCTCCGGATCGGCCACGGACAGCTCCAGATGCTCAGGGGCGATGCGGTTGATCAGCGCCACCGCTTCATCCATGTCGGCCACGGCGATCAGGGCACTGCGGTTTTCCAGGGCGGCGCGGATCATCGGCGCCCGCTCCATGGTGGGCAGCAAGCGGTTGATACTGTCGGCGACCCGCTCGAGGAACCCTTGGTCGGGGCTCACCAGAATGGCCTGGGCATCTTCGTCGTGCTCGGCCTGGGAAAACAGGTCCATGGCAATCCAGTCGGGATCGGTCTGCCCATCGCAGACCACCAGGATTTCCGAGGGCCCCGCCACCATGTCCAGGCCGACGGCGCCGAATACCGCCCGCTTGGCGGTGGCGACGTAGATGTTGCCGGGACCGACGATTTTATCCACCCGCGGCACGGTTTCGGTGCCGTAGGCGAGGGCGGCGATCGCCTGGGCCCCACCCAGGGTAAACACGCGGTCGACACCGGCGATTGCTGCCGCAGCCAGCACCAGTGGGTTCAATTCACCACCGGGCGCCGGTACCACCATAATGATTTCCGCCACCCCTGCCACCTTGGCGGGCAAGGCGTTCATCAGCACCGAGGAGGGATAACTGGCCTTGCCGCCGGGCACGTAGATTCCCACCCGGTCCAGTGGGGTAATCTGCTGCCCCAGCAGGGTGCCGTCCACCTCCCGATAACTCCAGGACTCCTGATACTGGTGCTGGTGATAACGGCGAATGCGCTCCGCCGCCAACTCCAGCGCCTGGCGCTCGCTGTCGCCAATCGCTGCCAGCGCCGCTGCCAGCGCCTCGGCCGACAGATCCAGCTCGGACACAGCACTGACATCGCGGCGATCAAAGCGATTGGTATATTCCACCAGCGCCCGGTCGCCGCGCTGGCGAACAGCCCCCAGCACCTCCGCCACAACCTGCTCGACCTTGCTGTCCGAAACGGTTTCCCAGGCCAACAGCCCTTCCAGACGGGTATCAAAATCCCCATCGGTCACCGCCAGTCGTTTAATGTTAATCCCGTCGCTCATGGCTTATCCGGCCACCGCCTGACGCAGGCTATCGATAATGCCCTGCAGTTGGCGGTGTTTTACTTTCATGGCCGCCTTGTTGACGATCAATCTCGAGCTGATCTCGGCAATGGTTTCACGGGACTCGAGACCGTTGGCGCGCAGGGTGTTGCCGGTATCGACGATATCGACGATTTCATCGGCCAGCGCCATGATCGGAGCCAGCTCCATGGCACCGTAGAGTTTGATGATATCCGCCTGTCGCCCCTGTTCCGCATAAAAGCGCCGGGCGATGTTCACGTACTTGGTGGCCACGCGGATGCGCCCGGGGGCGGGGGGGGCGCCGGCCACGGCGGCGGTCATCATGCGACAGCGGGCAATGCCCAGATCCAGCGGCTCGTAGAGTCCGTCGCCTCCGTGCTCCAGCAACGTGTCCTTGCCGGACACGCCCAGATCGGCGGCGCCGAACTGTACGTAGGTGGGCACGTCCGAGCCCCGCAGCACCAGCAGCCGCACCCCCTCGCGGGAGGTATCAAACACCAGCTTGCGACTGGTCTTGATGTCCTCGACGGGCTCGATGCCGGCCTGCGCCAACAGCGGCAAGGTCTCTTCAAGAATGCGCCCCTTGGTCAGGGCAATGGTAATCTGCATAGCGCTCACATGCTTTTCCGTGACGGGGTCATCGGCCGGGGATACGGCGGATATTGGCACCCAGCTGCTGAAATTTTTCTTCGATACATTCGTAACCGCGATCGATATGGTAAATGCGATCGACCAGGGTTTCACCATCGGCCACCAGACCGGCGATCACCAGGCTGGCGGAGGCGCGCAAATCAGAGGCCATCACCGGTGCCGCCTTGAGGCGCTCCACCCCGGTCACGATGGCGGTGTTGCCCTCCAGACTGATTTTGGCACCCATGCGGTTCAGCTCGTGGGTTTGCACCAGGCGGTTTTCAAAAATGGTCTCGGTAATCGTCCCCACCCCCTCGGCGACGGCATTCACCGTGGTCAGCTGGGCCTGCATATCGGTGGGAAACGCCGGATAGGGGGCAGTTTTAAAGTTCACCGCCCTGGGCCGCCGCCCCTCCATATCCAGTTCGATCCAGTCCGGACCGAGGGTAATCTTGGCGCCGGCTTCCTCCAGCTTCAGCAATACCGCCTCCAGTATATGGGGGTTGGTATCCTTCAGCTTGATATGTCCACGGGTCGCCGCGGCAGCCGCCAGGTAGGTACCGGTTTCAATGCGGTCGGGCATGATGCGATAACTGCCGCTGTGCAGGGTTTTCACACCCTCGATGGTCAGCGTGGCAGTACCCACCCCAGTGACTTTCCCGCCCAGGGTATTGATACAGTTGGCGAGGTCAACCACCTCCGGTTCCCGGGCAGCGTTCTCGATGATCGTCGTGCCCTCGGCCAGTGCAGCGGCCATGACCAGGTTTTCCGTGGCGCCCACCGACACCATATCCATCAGGATATGCGCGCCCTTCAAACGACCCTTGGTCCTGGCATTGATGTAGCCACCGGCAATGTCAATTTCGGCACCCATCATCTCCAGACCGCGCAGGTGCAGGTCTACGGGGCGGCTGCCGATGGCGCAACCACCGGGAAAGGACACACTGGCCACACCAAATTTTGCCAGCATCGGTCCGAGCACCAGAATGGAGGCGCGCATGGTCTTGACCAGGTCATAGGGGGCGACGTGGCTGTGCAGGGTGGTAGCATCCACTTCCACCTGCATTTTTTCATTCAGCACCACGGTCACGCCCAGACAACCGAGCAATTCAAACATGGTGGTAATGTCATTGAGGTGGGGAACGTTGGAGACCATGACCGGGCCATCTGCCAGCAAGGTCGCCGCCAGAATCGGCAGCGCCGAGTTCTTCGCCCCAGAAATGCGGATTTCCCCGGAAAGTGGTCCACCCCCGGAGATCAACAATTTATCCATTCAAGACCCTTGATGATCGATTAGACAGACCGGATAGCACGGAGGCGGCGGGGCAAACCGCTACCCCGCAGGCTTCACTCCTGCTCGTCGGGGGTGGCGGCGTTAACATTGACCGCGTGGATTGCGCCACCGGTGATCTGCTCGTGCAACACACCCAACACTTTTTGCTGGCGCTGCACCTTGCGCAGCCCCTGGAATATTTCACCCACCACATGGATATTAAAGTCGTGACCGTCGTAGTCGACAGACACATCACAGCCTGGCAACCCCGCCAATAGCAGGGCTTTAACGTCATCCGGATTCATCGCTTTCCTCAGGCCTCGGTTTCCGATTTGCTGGTCCAGCTATCGATCACCTGATCGATATCGCCACCATACTTCTGGGCGCGCTGGGAAAACTGATTGCGGAATGTCTTGCCCAGGTTGATGCCGTTGATCACCACATTGGTGATTTTCCACTCACCCTGCTTGTTCAGCGCCATGGAATAGTAGAGCGGAAAAACGCCATCCGCACCGCGAATTTCCTGTTGCACGGTGGCCTTGCGCTGACCGCTCAGGTCGCCATCAGGGGGCAGGACAACGATGGTCTCGTCACCGTAGGAAACCAGGCCGCGACCATAGGTTTCAACCAAATCGCGACGGAAAGCGACAGCAAAGCGCTGCAGTTGCTCATCAGTGGCCTGAGCCCGGTAAGGCCCCATCACGTTATAGGCAATCCAGCGGAAATCCACCGCCTTGCCAAGCAGGCAATCCAGTTCAGTGAAGAACGGCTCGGGATCCTGCTCAAAGGAATCGCGATGAGCGGCAATCGATTTCAACAGCTCAGTGGTAATCGATTGCACCAACTCATGGGGAGGCTGAACCGCTGACTCAGCAGCCACCTCGCCGGTATCGGCGACGGCCGCGCCCGCCAACATCAGGAACAGGAACATTACGATGGTTTGTTTCAATCTGCCGCACATCACAGATACCCTCTCTTTATTTGTTAAGTAACACCACCAACCCCAACAGGCCTTTCGATAGCTGTTGGACTGCGACTTTCCCGCCAAGTGCCAAAAGTCACCTGCTAAAAAGGCCTGCACTATACCATTGAGCCCCGCTTTACGAAACATGCCGCACCCGCTCCCGAACTCCGCAGCGGCGCTATTGATCCGGCACACTTTATCTCCGACGCCGACGCAATTCCGGTCACCAGACCTTACGACAACCTCGGGTTGCCGCTATACTTGCGAAAATTTTTTCCTGGTAGAAAATGACCCACCATAATTTTGCAGAGGCCGCGCGCCGCACCATTCGCCTCGAAGCCGAGGCCGTCAGCCTGTTAGAGGAACGCATTGGCGAGACCTTTGATTGCGCCTGCCGACTGGCGTTGCAGTGCAAGGGCCGCGTGATCGTCACCGGCATGGGCAAGTCCGGCCATATCGGCCGCAAAATTGCCGCCAGCCTCGCCAGCACCGGAACCCCGTCTTTTTTTGTCCACCCGGGGGAAGCCAGCCATGGCGATCTCGGCATGATCACCGAAAACGATGTGGTGCTCGCCCTCTCCAACTCCGGCACCACCGCAGAGGTCATCACCCTGCTGCCCCTGATCAAACGAATGGGAATACCCCTGATCAGCATGACCGGCAATCCGGATTCCATACTGGCCCAGGCCAGTGAGGCCCACCTGGATGTGCGCGTCCCCAGCGAAGCCTGCCCTCTCGGGCTGGCGCCGACCACCAGCACCACCGCTACGCTGGTCATGGGCGACGCACTGGCGATCGCGCTCCTGGAAGCGCGCGGCTTTACCGCAGAAGATTTTGCCTTCTCCCATCCCGGCGGCGCGCTGGGTCGCAAGCTGTTACTCAAGGTGGAAAACATCATGCACAGCGGCGATGCCCTCCCCCAGGTCAGGGAAGATACCCCGCTCAAACATGCCCTGCTGGAAATGACCACCAAGGGCTTCGGCATGACCACCGTCATCAACGAGGCCGGCACGCTACTGGGTGTTTTCACCGACGGCGACCTGCGCCGGGCGGTCGACAACAATATCGATATCAACCACACCCAGATTGGCCAACTGATCAAGCACCGCTGCCAATCGGTCCACCGCGAATTGCTCGCCGCGGAAGCGCTGAAAATCATGGAAGACAATAAAATTACCGCACTGGTTGTGGAGGATTCCACCATGCATCCTATCGGCGTATTGCACATGCACGACATCTTGCGTGCCGGGGTGGTGTAGGCATGCCCATCGTAAACCAGAGAATCATTAGCCGGGCCAGACAGATCCGCCTGCTGCTGCTCGACGTGGACGGGGTGCTGACCGATGGCCGCCTGTATTATGGCAATAACGGCGAGGAGCTTAAGGCCTTCAACATCCAGGACGGGCTGGGCATAAAACTGCTCCAGAAAAATGGCATCAAAGTGGGCATTATTACCGGTCGCAGTTCCGCCCTGGTAGCCCGGCGGGCCAAGGAACTGGGCATAGAACTGGTGGTACAGGGCCGCGAGGACAAACTCAACGCCCTCAATGAGGTATTGGCCAGCGGTGATTACAGCCTAGAGCAGATTGCTTTTCTGGGCGACGACTTGCCAGACCTGGCGGTAATTCGCCGCGTGGGCCTGGGGGTTGCCGTTGCCAATGCCAGCGCCCTAGTCGCCACACAGGCACTTTGGCAAACCACCGCCTCTGGAGGACAAGGGGCGGTTCGCGAACTGGCCGAGCTGATTCTGCGGGCTCAGGACAAACTGGAATCCATCTTGGCTGACTACCTCTAGGTTATGCGCAATATACTGATAATGGTCATGCTGATTGGCTCTGCCGGCATTTTCCTGTTGTTCTGGCTGTCGCCTCCGGAGATATTTTTGACCAGGCCCCCCAGCGACGGTGAAGAACTGCCGAAAGCGGACAGCTATATGCTGAACATCAGTATGTTGAACTACAACAAGGCCGGGGCAAAATCCAGCAGCATGCTGGCCACCGAAGCTCGCCATTACAACCGCGGCAATCGACTGGAGGCGGAAAACCCCAAGATGGTGTCCTACGGCAAGCAGACCGAGGAACAGCCCTGGCACATGAGTGCCGATAAGGGCACTGTTTATAAGGGCGGCGAGCGCGCTGTCTTTGTTGGCTCGGTTTACGCCTGGCAGCAAGCCACGCCGGCCACCAAGAAAGAAATGCACACCGACAAATTAACTCTGTATCCAGATACTCATATTGCCGAGACCAACAGCCGGGTCACCCTGATCACCGAGCAGGAAAAAACCACCGGCACCGGCATGTGGGCGGACTTGAATGCCGAAATCTTCAAGCTGCTAGCCAATGTAAAGGGAGTCCACCGTGCGCCGTAGGTTGTTGCTAATCATATTGCTGGCCCTGCCGGCCCCACTGAGTTTTGCCTTGCCGAGCGACGGCAGCCAGCCGATCACGATTGAATCTGACCGCGCCGAGCGCAACGACAAGAAGAGAACCACCGTGTACGAGGGATCCGTTGTTATCGTCCAGGGCACCATCAAGATCCGGGCTGACAAGGTCACCCTTTACAGTGACGCAAACAACCAGGTGTCCCGTATTGTCTGCATCGGCAAACCGGCCCATTACCAGCAACAGCCCAAACCGCAACAGGGCCTGCTGTTCGCCAGCGGTGACACGATCGAATACCACCTGGCAGCCGACCGCATTGATCTGTTGAAAAATGCCAGCCTGGAACAAAACGGCACCACCATTACCGGCGACAAAATCCACTACGACCTGAAAGCGGAGGTGGTCAAAGCCACTGCGGGCGACGATCCGAAAAAACGTATCCAGATGGTGATTCCGCCAAGCAATCAGAAGGAAGGGAATTGATGTCGATTCTCAAGGCCTCCAGCCTGTCAAAAAGCTACAAGAAAAGACCGGTGATCCGCGATGTATCGCTGACGGTTGAAAGCGGCGCTATTGTCGGATTACTCGGCCCCAACGGCGCCGGGAAAACCACCTGCTTTTACATGATCGTCGGCCTGGTCGAACAGGATGGCGGCACCGTCCACATCGACGATAAAGATATCACCCATTTACCCATGCACGGACGAGCCCGCATGGGTGTTGGTTATTTGCCCCAGGAAGCGTCGGTGTTTCGCAAAATGTCCGTGCAGAACAACATCCTCGCCATCCTCGAGACCAGAAAGGACCTCGACAGGGATCAGCGCATGGAGAAGCTGGAACGACTGCTCCAGGATTTCCATATCACCCATATCCGGGACACCCAGGGCATGAGCCTGTCCGGCGGCGAACGCAGACGGGTTGAGATTGCCCGCGCCCTGGCCATGGAGCCCGCCTTCATTCTGCTCGACGAGCCGTTTGCCGGCGTGGACCCCATTTCCGTCAATGACATTAAACAGATTATCCGCTTTCTGCGCGACATGGGCATCGGTGTACTGATCACCGACCACAACGTTCGCGAAACCCTGGACATCTGCCAACACGCCTACATCGTCGGCGAGGGACGGGTCATCGCCCAGGGACAACCGAGTGAGATCGTGGCCAACCAGCAGGTGCGCGACATCTACCTCGGCGAAGACTTCACCCTGTAAAGGAACCGCCACGCACAGACTTGGGGCAGAGCGGCACACAATTTGCTTGTCACACCACCTTTCGGCAGTCTACACTTTCACCGTAAGCATCCATTTCCGCAAACCACACGTTGTAACTAGATGAAAGCCAGCCTGCAACTGAAAATTGGTCAGCAGTTGACGATGACCCCTCAGCTGCAACAGGCTATTCGGTTGCTGCAATTATCATCACTGGATCTGCACCAGGAAATTCAGCAAAACCTCTACGACAACCCGCTGCTGGAGTTGACCGAAGAATCGGAAAACCAGCTCGAGGCCAGCGACACCAAACCCCAGAAAGACGCTCCGGAAGTGGAAACCACCGACCTCAACGGTGACGACTGGGAAAATAAAATACCCACGGAATTGCCGGTGGATGCCAACTGGGATGATATCTATCAGCCATCCCCGGCTCCCAGGCTCTCCAGTGGCGATGCCCACGACTTCGACAGCGTGCACAGTGTCACGGACTCCCTGCAGGACCACCTGCTCTGGCAACTCAACCTGACACCCCTGACCCCTACGGACCATCTGATCGGCGAAAACATCATTGACGCCATTGACAGCCGGGGCATGCTGATACTCCCTGTCGAGGAAATCTGGTCAGCCCTGGATGATGAGATCGAATTGGACGAAGTGGTTGCCGTACTGCACCGCATCCAGCAATTTGACCCGCCGGGGGTCGCCGCCACCAGTCTTGCGGAATGCTTGCTGATCCAGCTCAACCAGTTCTCACCGGAGACCCCCTTTCTCCAGGAAGCCAAAAAACTGGTGGCCAACCATCTCGAGCTGGTTGGCCAGAGGGATTACCGCCAGATCGAGCGCCTGACCGGTTTTAGCCAGGAGTCCATCGCACAGGCGGTCCTGTTGGTCCAGACCCTTTCCCCCAACCCCGGGGATATCATCAGCAATGACGACATCGAATACGTGGTGCCGGATGTGCGCGTGATCAAGGCCAACAACCATTGGCAGGTATCACTCAATGAAGACATCACCCCGCGGATCAGCATCAACCAGCATTACGCCCAATTGATTCGACGGGCCGACTCCAGCCAGCAAAACACGTTCCTGAAAAACCACCTGCAGGAAGCCAAGTGGTTCCTGCGCAGTATCGAGAGCCGCAATGACACCCTGATGCGGGTAGCCTCCTGTATTGTGCAGATGCAACAGGGGTTTCTGGAGCAGGGTCCGGTGGCCATGAAACCCATGGTACTGGCTGATATTGCCGACCGACTGGAACTGCACGAGTCCACTATTTCGAGGGTGACCACCCAAAAATATATCGATACGCCCCAGGGTGTGTTCGAGCTCAAATACTTTTTTTCCAGCCACGTTTCCACTGCCAGCGGAGGGGAGTGCTCTTCCACGGCTATTCGCGCTATCCTGAAGAAGATGATCAGTGCAGAAAATCCCGGCAAGCCGCTCAGCGACAACAAACTGACCACCCTGCTGCAGGACATGGGCATTCAGGTGGCACGACGCACCGTGGCAAAATACCGAGAGGGGATGGGTATACCGTCCTCCAGCGAAAGGAAGCGCTACCACCCCAATGTTTAATCCCACAACTAAGTAAGGAGTACCGCATGCAAATGAATATCAGCGGACATCATCTCGACATTACCGATGCCATTAAGGACTATGTCACCAGCAAACTCTCCAAACTGGAGCGTCACAACGATCGCATCACCACCACCAACGTCATTCTCTCGGTGGACAAACTGATCCAGAAAGCCGAAGCCACTGTGCATGTGAGCGGCGGTGAATTCTTTGCCGACTCCGAAAACGAAGATATGTACGCGGCCATCGACATACTTGTGGACAAACTGGACCGCCAGCTTATCAAACACAAGGAAAAGAACCGCGGTAGATAATTGCTGATGAAACTCAACGACGTACTAGTCCCGGAAAACATTGTCGCCAATGCCCCGGGAGGCAGCAAAAAAAAAGTGCTGGAAAATCTCTCCGATTTCCTGGCCGAAAGAATGGTCGGCGTCACCGCGGATGAACTCTACCAGGGTCTGCTGTCCCGCGAGCGGCTGGGCAGCACCGGCATTGGCGAGGGCGTGGCCATTCCCCACTGCCGCCTCGCCAGCTGCGATAAAATCACCGGCGCACTGATCAAGCTTCAGGAGCCGGTGGATTTTGACGCCATTGACGGCGAGCCGGTGGACCTCATTTTTGCCCTGATCGTCCCCGAAGAACAAAACGACCAGCATCTACAGGTTCTGTCCGCCATTGCCGAGCTGCTCCAGGACGAAAGCGTCCGCCAGGAGTTGCGCCAGGCCGGCTCGAACGATTCCCTGTATCAGGTCGCCATTGCCAACCGGGCCGCCTGAGGATATCTCCCCATGAGACTGGTGGTCGTCAGTGGGCGTTCCGGTTCCGGTAAAAGCACCGCGCTGAATGTTCTCGAGGATGTCGGCTTTACCTGTATCGACAACCTCCCCGCCAGCCTTCTCCCGGGGCTTTTTCAGCTGGCCAGCGACCCCGGCAATCGCCGCTGGCTGGAAAAAATCGCCATCGGTATTGACGTTCGCAACCTCTCCAGCGATTTGGGGCAGCTGCCGCAACTCCTCGACCAGCTCAAGGCCTCCGGGGTCAACTACGAAGTGGTGTTCCTGGACGCCGGCGATGGCGTGCTGATTCAGCGCTTTAGCGAAACCCGCCGCAAGCACCCGCTGAGCTCCGATCGCCTCGACATCAATGAAGCCATCGCCCTGGAAACCAAACTGCTGGATCCAATTGCCTCCATCGCCAATCGCCGGATCGACACCAGCACCATGACATTCCATCAGCTGCGCGATGTCATCAAGAAACAGATCGTCCCGGACAGCACTGATGACATGGCCGTGCTGTTCGAGTCCTTTGCCTACAAGCGGGGCATTCCCGCCAACGCCGATTTTGTTTTCGATGTGCGCTGCCTGCCCAATCCCCACTGGAAACAGGAACTGAGACCCTTTACCGGCAACCACCAACCGGTGATCGAATTTCTTGAAACACAACCTGAAGTCGCCAGGATGATCGGCGATCTCAAGCAATTTTTTACGCACTGGATACCCTCTTTTTGCGCCAACAACCGCAGTTACCTGACCATTGCCATCGGTTGCACAGGGGGACAACATCGCTCTGTTTACATCTGCAATGAACTGGGTAACCATTTCACCTCCCTGCACCCCAATGTGCAGGTTAGGCACCGCGAGCTGTCCTGACAGCCCCGAGACCAAGGACACCTATGTCGCAAGCTATTCGCACAGAATTCACCATCATTAACCGCCTGGGGCTGCACGCCAGGGCTGCCGCAAAACTTGCCTCCACGGCGGGCAAATACGGCTGCATCATCAAAACGGGCCGAGACCCGGAAAAACTTGTCGATGCCAAAAGTGTCATGTCACTGATGCTGTTGGCCGCGACCCAGGGAACCACCCTGCATTTCCACTTTGACGGCGGCGATGCCGAGCGCGCCCACCGCGACATCGAACAGCTGATCGCCAATCGCTTCGACGAGGAACAATAGCCCCGCGCGGATGCGACTTCACTGTAATTTTGTAACGCCCCCCTATACACTATCGGCCATCCAACCGAGAGCCAGGGATTACTCATCACATGCAGGCGCCCAGCGAAAAAGTCAGCCGATTGTCACGGCTCGCCAGCATCGATGAACTGATGCATTCCAGCAATGTTCGGCTGTTGCGACACATGCTGAACAACCTCACCCCCGCCGATATCGCCGACCAGATTGAATCCGCCCCGCCCAAGGTGCGCCGGGTACTCTGGGATCTGGTAGATACTGAACTCGAGGGGGAAGTCATCGGCGAGCTCAATGAAGAGCTGCGCGGTGAAATCCTCAGTGAGATGGAAAGTCATGAAGTGGCGTCGTTGACCGAGGGATTGGACCCGGACGATGTCGCCGACATCCTGCAACAATTGCCCGACCAGGTGATTCCGGAAGTCCTGCAAGCCATGAGCATTCAGGACCGCCTGCGTGTAGAGCGAGTACTCACTTACGATGAGGATACCGCCGGCGGCCTGATGAATACGGACACCATCACGGTTCGTCCGGACATCACCATCGATGTGGTGCTGCGCTACCTGCGCCGCCATGAGGAAATCCCCGAGGTCACCGACAGTCTCTTTGTGGTCAACCGTGAAGATACCTTCCTCGGCATGCTGCCACTCACCAAGTTATTGACCGCCAGTCCCAACATCACCGTGCGGGAAATCATGGTCACCCAGGTGGACGCCATTCCCGCCGACATGCCGGACTCCGAAGTGGCGCTGCTGTTCGAAAAGCACGACTGGGTTTCCGCCCCCGTCATTGGCGTCAACAACAAACTGCTGGGCCGGATTACCATCGATGACGTGGTGGACGTGATCATGGAAGACGCCGCCCACTCACTGCTGGGTCTCGCGGGCCTGAGTGACGAGGAAGAAACCTTTGCTTCGGTGCGACGCACCGCCCCCCGCCGCGCCGTGTGGCTGGGCCTGAACCTGATGACCGCCATTCTCGCCTCGGCCGTCATCAATATCTTCGAGGCCACCATCGACAAGGTGGTGGCACTGGCAATTTTGATGCCCATTGTCGCCAGTATGGGCGGTGTCGCCGGCAGTCAAACCCTCACGGTGGTGATCCGCGGCATGGCCCTGGGGCAGATCAGCCGCAACAACATGCGCTGGCTGATGAGCAAGGAATTTGCGGTGGGCGCCCTCAACGGCATGCTGTGGGCGCTGGTCATGGGGGCGGTGGCGGCACTCTGGTTCCAGGATCCGTTGATCGCCGTGATCATCGCCGCCGCCATGACCATCAACCTGGTCGCGGCTGCCGTTGCCGGGGCCGGCCTGCCGATCCTGCTGAAAGCCTGTCGCATCGACCCCGCCCTGGCGGGCAGTGTCGCCCTCACCACCGTGACGGATGTGGTGGGTTTTCTCTCATTCCTCGGGCTTGCCACCCTGTTTTACGGTTAACGACTGAACCATGAGCATTGACGACGATTTTCCCGAACTGACACCGGACGAAGAACAACCCAAAAGCAAATCCGCCGTAAAACGCGAGATGACCGCCCTGCAAAAAATGGGTGAAGAACTGGTAAACCTGTCGCCGGCGAAACTGGCGAAAATCCCCATGCCCGAAGAGCTGGAGGAAGCGGTGATGCTGGCGCGACGCCTAAAAAACCGCGAGGGCAAGCGACGCCAGCTGCAATATATTGGCAAAATCATGCGCGTCATCGACAGCGATGCCATCCAGCGGGCGCTGGACAGCTTTCACCACGACAGCCTGGCCTTCCGGCAGCACTTCCACCGCCTGGAGAATTGGCGGGAGCGACTGGTCAACGAGGGCGATCGGGCGATGGAGGAGCTGCTGGTTGAAATGCCGGAGCTGGACCGCCAACACCTGCGCCAATTGATTCGCCAGGCGCAAAAAGAGGCTTCACAAAACAAGCCCCCGGCGGCGGCGCGCAAACTGTTCCAGTACCTGCGGGACAACAGTTAGTCAGGAGACATCCTGCAGGGTTTTGGCGAGGCTGTCGGTGGCATCGACCAGCGCCGCCAGTGTCGCGGGTTCCGAGGAGGCGTGACCGGCATCCCGGATCACTTCCAGCCTCGCCTCCGGCCAGGCCCGGGACAGGGCAAAGGCCTGATCCACCGGACAGACCATGTCGTAGCGACCGTGCACGATCACCGCAGGAATACCCCGCAATCGCTCCACATTGGCAATAATCTCGTTCTCTTCCAGAAAGGCGCCATGGGCAAAGTAGTGCGCCTCGATCCGCGCCATGGCCAATGCGGTGTGCGGACTCCCCAGGTATTCCACCAGCTCCTGATTCGGATGCAGGCTGGCACAGCGACCCTCCCAGATCGACCAGGCCTTGGCCGCGGCCATCCTCTCAATCTCGTTGTTGCCGGTCAGGCGCCGGTGGTACGCCGCCAGCATGTCGCCTCTTTCGGCGGCCGGGATCGGCAACACAAAATCCTGCCAGTAATCGGGATAAACATGACTGGCGCCATCCTGGTAAAACCAGTCGATGTCCTGCTGCCGGCAGAGGAATACACCCCGCAGGATTATTCCCAACACCCGCCCCGGGTGGCTCTGGGCATAGACCAGACTGAGTGTAGAGCCCCAGGAACCGCCGAATAACACCCACTGCTCCACCTTGAGAAGCGCGCGGATTTTTTCCATATCGGCCACCAGCTCCGGCGTGCTGTTGTGGCGCAGTTCTGCATGGGGCTTGGAGCGGCCGCTGCCGCGCTGGTCAAACAAAATGATGCGGTATTTTTCCGGGTCAAAGAAGCGGCGATCATTTTCCGTACAACCGCCGCCGGGGCCACCGTGTACAAATAGTACCGGGATGCCATCGGGATTGCCCACTTCTTCAATGTACAGTTTGTGCAGCGCGTCCACCGCCAGCCAGTGGCTCGCATAGGGTTTAATACGCGGGTAAAACGTTCTCATCAGCGGGTCCATTTGACTCGTCAAAACGTCGGCTTACAGTACCTTCATACGCCGGGATAATCTACAGTAACCCTATGCCAACCAACCGAGCTGTACAACCGACCCGCTGCCCCTGGTGCCAGGGTGACGATCTCTATCAGCGCTATCACGACACCGAGTGGGGATCCCCCTGCCGGGACGATACAACCCTGTTCGAGTTTCTGGTGCTGGAGAGCGCCCAGGCCGGCCTGGCGTGGATTACCATTTTGCGAAAACGGGAAAATTATCGGCGCGCTTTTGCCGGATTCGACCCGCAAATGGTGGCAAATTTCGATGAGCTGGAGATGGCCAGACTGATGGGCGATTCGGGCATTGTCCGCAACCGCCTGAAAATTGCCAGCGCCGTTAACAATGCACGCCAGTTTCTGCGGGTACAGCAACAACTCGGCAGCTTTGCGAATTACCTGTGGGGGTTTGTGGACGACCGACCGATCCAGAACAGCTGGCAGCAGATGGGCGACGTACCCGCCTGCACCCGGCTATCGGACCAAATCAGCAAGGACATGAAACAGCGCGGCTTCCGCTTTTTCGGCGGCACCATCTGCTATGCCTATTTGCAGGCCACCGGGGTGGTCAACGACCACCTGGTGGCGTGCTTTCGACACCGGGAATGCGCGGCAACTTAACGGCCCGCGGTCCCGGCAAGGGGATCAGACGTTTTTACCGGCGCGTTTGCGCTCGTTTTCGGTGAGCAGTTTCTTGCGCACACGGATGTGGTGGGGCGTCACCTCCACCAGTTCATCTTCGGCAATAAACTCCAGCGCCTGCTCCAGGGTGTGGCGGATCGGCGGCGACAGCACCAGGTTTTCATCGGTGCCCGCGGCACGGATGTTGGTGAGCTGCTTGGCCTTGGTGGGGTTCACCGGCAAGTCATTGTTGCGCGAGTGCAGACCAATGATCTGCCCCTCGTACACTTCAGCACCGTGCCCCAGGAACAAGCGGCCGCGATCCTGCAGGTTAAACAGGGCGTAGGCCAGGGTTTTGCCCTTGGTCATGGAGACCAGTACACCGTTCTGGCGACCGGCCATTTCACCGGCCTTGACCGGACCGTAGTGGTCAAAAATGCTGGTCATGATGCCGGAGCCGCTGGTCAGCGTCAGGAACAGCGAGCGGAAGCCGATCAGGCCGCGGGACGGCACGATAAATTCCAGTCGCACCCGGCCCTTGCCATCCAGTTCCATGTTGGCCATTTCCGCCTTGCGCAGTCCCAGCTCTTCCATCACGGCGCCCTGGTGCTGCTCTTCAATGTCGATCACCACTTGCTCGTAGGGCTCATGGATTGCGCCATCGACTTCCTTCTTGATCACTTCGGGGCGGGAAACGCCCAGCTCAAAGCCCTCGCGGCGCATGTTTTCGATCAGCACCGACAAATGCAGTTCACCGCGACCGGAGACCACAAATTTGTCCGGGCTGTCGCCCTCCTTGACCCGCAGGGCCACGTTGTGAATCAGCTCCTGCTCCAGTCGCTCCTTGATGTTGCGGGAGGTCACGAACTTGCCATCCTGCCCGGCAAAGGGGGAATCATTGACCTGGAAAGTCATGCTCACGGTGGGCTCATCGACGCTCAACGGCGTCATCGCCTCCGGTTTTTCCGGGCTGCAGATGGTGTCAGAAATATTCAGCTTGTCGATACCGGTGATACAGACGATATCGCCCGCCTGGGCCTGCTCCACTTCGAAGCGCTCCAGACCGCGGTAACCCATCACCTGCAATACGCGACCGCGGCGGCTTTTGCCCTCGCGATCCACCACCACCACCTGCTCGTTGGTCTTCAGTTTGCCGCGGGTGATGCGGCCGATGCCGATAACGCCCACGTAACTGCTGTAATCCAGGGCACTGATTTGCATTTGCAGCGGACCTTCACGGTCCACTTCCGGCGCTTTCACCTTGTCCACGACCATCTGGAACAGCGGGGTCATATCCTCCGCCAGCTCATCCGGCTCATTGCCGGCCACCCCATTGAGGGCGGAGGCGTAGATAATCGGAAAGTCCAGTTGCTCGTCGGTGGCGCCGAGTCGATCAAACAGATCGAACACCTGATCCACCACCCAATGGGGACGCGCTCCGGGGCGGTCCACCTTGTTGACCACCAGAATCGGGTTCAAGCCCTGCTCAAACGCCTTCTGGGTGACGAAACGGGTCTGCGGCATGGGGCCGTCCACCGCATCCACCAGCAACAGCACACAGTCCACCATGGACAGCACCCGCTCCACTTCACCGCCAAAGTCGGCGTGACCGGGGGTATCCACAATGTTGATGCGGTAGCCATTCCACTCGATGGCAGTGTTCTTGGCCAGGATGGTAATGCCGCGCTCCCGCTCTTGATCGTTGGAGTCCATGATGCGTTCTGCGCCCATGGCCTTGCGATCCAGGGTACCGGACTGCTGCAGCAGTTTGTCCACCAGGGTGGTTTTGCCATGGTCAACGTGAGCAATAATGGCGATATTGCGGAGTTTTTCGATCACAGGATTTCTCGGCAGGTGTAAAAATAGGCGCGGATTATAGCGGTTGTGCCAACTGAAAGCAGATTTTTCTTCAGCGCCCGCCTTTCGCGCCTAACGCTTTGCTGATCCCCGCTAAAAAACCGCACCGGCAAGATCAATAGCAGACGCCCACACCCTGAAACACTGGTCGGCTGCGCCCTGCCTTGGGCAAAGTCATTGCGCGCATTAATCTCAAATCGGCCACTCAACGCATCACGACAGCGTTCGGCACCAGCCACTTCACACCGGGAAATGTCACCCCAACAGCTTACAACCTTTGGTTGTGTGGCTTGACCATATCGAATAGCATGTGATACAGAGCACAATAATAATTACATGACTAGACGCCGCACAGGTCTCACCCTTGACAGATCATCCGCAACAAAATGATTTTGCAGTTAACCTGCTGGAACACCTTGTTACAGCAACCTTTGTTCTCGACCGGGACGGTAAAGTCGCCATCTGGAACAAGGCCTGCGAACGGTTAACCGGTATCGCTGCCGATGAGGTCATCGGCACCCGCGACCACTGGAAGGCCTTCTATGCAAAGCAGCGTATGTGCCTGGCGGACGTGCTCGCCCAAGGCCGCACCAGCGAACTGGGCGAACTGTATGCCGTCCACGCCCGGCCCTCGATCTACGGCAATGGCTACAATGCAGAAAACTGGAGTGTCCTGCCGCGCATCGGCTCCCGGCTCTACCTGGCAGTTGATGCGAGCCCGGTCTATGACGAGCAGGGCAAGCTGATTGCGGTGGTGGAAACCGTTCGCGATATCACCGAACAGAAGAAAGCCCAGGCCACCCTCGAAGCCATGGCCGTCACCGATGAATTAACCGGTCTCTACAACCGCCGCCACTTCAACGAGCACCTGGACCAGGAGTGGCGGCGCGCCATGCGCAACCGCGAACCCCTGTCGCTGATTCTTTTGGATATCGACTACTTCAAACAATACAATGACCACTATGGCCACATAGCAGGGGACGAGTGCCTGAAGTCCGTCGCCGGCTCACTGCAACGGAGCCTGTTGCGCTGCAGCGACCTGGCCTTCCGATACGGCGGTGAAGAATTTTGTATTTTGCTGCCGAACACCTGCCTCGAGGGGGCACACAATATTTGCCAGCGGATTCGCGCCAACATTGCCAGGCTGGCGATTCCCCATCAAACCAGCAGTGCATCCGACCTGGTCACCCTGAGCGACGGCATCGTCTCGACGATTCCGTCTTCCGAAAGCAGCCCCTTGCAACTGGTCGCCCTGGCGGACGAGGCACTGTACGAGGCAAAAGCCCGCGGGCGCAATCAGAGCGTCAAGGCACCGACCTAATCACCGGGATGAGGTGCCCCCCCTTCCCCGCGACTCGCTCTTCCGAAGCCCTCTTCACCCGGGTAGGGGTACTCCATATAACTCGCCGTGAATCTCGCCACGTCTTCACCGAAATAGCGGGCCAGAATGTCCAGGGACAAATCGATGCCTGCGGCAATGCCGGCCGAAGTCATCACCTTGCCATCCAGCACTACTCTCGCCTGGCGGTCGACATCAATACCGGGAAATAACTCGTGTAACAGTTGCAGTGAATGCCAGTGGGTAGTCGCCGTCAGGCCGTCCAGCAAGCCGGCGCTGGCGAGAATCAAGGCACCGGTACAGACTGAGGCCAGCAATTCTAGCTGCGGCGCCCGCTGCCGGACAAAGTCCAGCAGCTTTTCATTGTGCATTTCCCAACGGGTACCCAGCCCCCCCGGGACAATCAACAGATCCAGCGACGGGCAGTGCTCAAAGGTGGTATCGGGTATTACCTTCAGCCCCCCGGTGGCCATCACCGGCCTGTCGAATTGGGCTATCAGTACCACCTCGAATGGCGACGGCTCCGAACGACGACTTTCCTCATTGAGGCGCGCCACGGAAAATACCTCGAAGGGTCCGCTGAAATCCAGCACTTCGACTTCATCAAAGATCAGAATACCGAGCTTCTTGCGCATCGACGGATTACCCCTTTACCAGGTTTGGCCCTATCCATAGAGCGCAAAGGCAGCGATGCCCGAACGCCTCCCCGCCCCATGCTCGCAAACCCGCCGCGCCCCGGCAACCCTTTCGAGCCCCCGAGCCGGTTGGATAGGGCTAATCCAGCAATATCTTCAGGCCGATCAGGATCAGCACCACGCCGCCAAACAGCTCCGCCTTGCTCTCCAGCCAGGTACCACTCTTGGCGCCGATAAAAACACCCAGCAGGCTGAACAGATAGGTGGTGACACCAATGACCAGGCAGGCGATAAGCGGCCCCACCTCCAGCAGAGTCAAAGCAAAGCCCGCCGCCATGGCATCGATACTGGTGGCGATGGCCAGTATCAGCATCACCCGATGGGTAATATTGGCAATGTCCTCCTCCACCCCTTCGGCAAAGGATTCGTAGATCATTTTGCCGCCGACCAGCAGCAGCAACAGGAAGGCCACCCAAGGTGCAAAGGCCTCGATCCAGCCGAGCACCCCCCTGCCGCCCAGATAACCGATCATGGGCATCAGCGCCTGGAACAGGCCAAAATACACCCCTGACATCAGCGCCAGCGACAACGTCCGGCGTTGGTGTTTGGCGCCCAAGCCAATGGAAACGGCAAAGGCATCCATGCTCAGGGCCACCGCCAACAACAACACTTCAACCATGGTTCTTCCCCTTCACGGATACAGCGTGGCACTTTAAAATCATCATGGCAGCACAGCAAGTATTCGCAGCCCTGATACCTACTGTAACGGCCAGCCAACCAACAAGACGATCAATGTTACCGCCCCGACAAAGGCGTTCATCGGCAGGCCCACCCGCAGAAAATCGCCAAACCGGTAGGCGCCCGGCCCGTATACCATCAGGTTGGTCTGATACCCCAGAGGCGTGGCAAAACTGGCAGAGGCCGCCATCATCACCGCGAAGAGAAAGGGCTCCACGTTAAGGCTGGCCTTTTCCGTCAGTTCCAGCACGATCGGTAACGCCAACACAGCGGCAGCATTATTGGTAATCAACTCAGTCAGCAAAGACACCAACACATAGCACAGAATCAGTAGCAGCCAGGGCTTGCCAGCACTCAACTCGATTATGGCCTGCGCCAACAGGCCGGCAACGCCGGTTTTCTCCAGCGCCATCCCCATGGCAAAGGATGCGGCAATGGTCACGATCACCATCAAATCAAGACTCTTCTCTGCCTGACTGACCGAGCAACAGCCGGTGGCAATCATCAGGACCGCACCAGCCAGTGCAGCATTCAACATACTGGTGATACCCATTGCGGCAGCGCACACCAGGCCAAACAAGATAGTCCAGGCGAGATAAGCGCGCTCATGCCGAGGTGTGCGGGTATGGAGTTCGTTGATCAACAGAAAATCCCGGTTGTAGCGTTGTCGGCTGACAAAGGCCGGCCGCGCCTCCAGCATCAACGTGTCGCCCGCTTCCAAACGGATATTGCCCAGACTGCCCTGCAACCGCTCACCATGACGGGCCACGGCAAGCACTACCGCACCATAGCGGTTACGGAATTTAGCATCGCGGATAGCGTGGCCCACAGCATCGCAGTGGGGAGACACCACCGCCTCCACCAAGCACCGCTCCGCCCGCCGGATATCGAGCGCCGGCTCATCCCCGGCCGCCGTGGAGGGCACCAGCCCATTGATCCGCAGCAAGTCGGCAATGGCTTCCGTCTCACCGGCAAACACCAAGCGATCCCCGCCATGGAGTCGCTCTTCCGATGACACCGCCGTCACCACCGTATCGCCGCGCTCAATCTCCACCAGATAAACACGCTGCAAATGTCTCAGGCCGGCATCTGCAACCGTTTTGCCGACCAGGGGACCGTCCTTGGCAACCGCCACCTCCAAAGTAAATTCCCGAACGCTGCCAAACAACTGTTTGTCGTCCCGCGCCGGCAGCCAGCGGGGGAAAAACAGCCAGATGAACGCCATCCCCGCCAGCGCCACGGGCAACCCCACCGCGGTAATGGAAAACATCGACAACCCCTGCTCTCCCGTCAACGCTTGGTATTGCCCGTTCACCACCAAATTAGTACTGGTGCCGATCAGGGTCAAGGTGCCGCCGAGAATCGCCGTATAGCTTAGAGGAATCATCAGCTTTGAAGGCGGGATATTAATGCGCTTTGCCCAGGTGTTGATTGCCGGGATCATGGTGGCGACCACCGGCGTGTTATTGAGAAAGGCACTCAGCGCAATGACCGGCACAAAAATCCGGGAAAATGCCCGCCGCAACGTGCGCGGCTGTCCCAGCAGCCGGTTAACCAACAAATCAATACCACCCGTGTCATAGATACCCGCCGCCACCACGAACATGGCCGCCACAGTGATGACGCCACTATTGCTGAAACCTGACAGGGCCTCGCCAGCAGTCAGAATGCCGCTGATACTCAGGATACTCAGCACCACCATCATCACCAAATGCGGCCCGATACGGCTGAATGCCAGCACCAACAACGCCCCCAGCGTCAGCGCCAGAGATAGATAGCCCTGCCAACCCATGATTTCCGCCTTTCACCACGAAACAGGAGCGCAGAATAAGGCCGCCCACTAATTCTATTAAAGAATATATTTTGATATATATCACTTATTGATATAAAAAGAGCGCACTGAATCCAGCGGTATGCCATGGCCGGAACAGTAGCTATAGATTTCCCCGGCTAAAGGCTGGCTGCTACTTGATTACGGCCCGCAACGGACCAAAGAAAGCCTCTAAATTTTGTCATGAGATTTGCAACTGGCATTCATCCGCGGGCAACTCCGTGATGTTCTGTCGCCACGCGATTTCGCCATAGATTCCCCCGGCTAAAGCCGGGGTTCTATGGTGCTTCGACCCTCTGCGGGTCAAAGCAAATCTCAAAACTACGTAATGAGATTTGCAGATGGCATTCATCCACGGGTAAATCCGTGGTGTTCTGTCCGCTTCGCGACCGCGTGCATAAAAAGGCCGCTTTACCAAGCGGCCGGGGCTCTCTCGACGCAGAGTTCAGGACAACATTTAACGGAAAAATAACAGCTCCCGGTATTTGGGCAGCGGCCACAATTCATCCGCCACTTCCGTTTCAAGCCTGTCCGCATGCAACCGCACCTCGTCCATCAGGGGGCGGACTGTATTGGCACAGAATTTCATGTGCTCCTCGGTGGAATCAAAATCATGCTTTCCGATGATCGCTGACAGCTCTGCCACCGCCAGCATCATGGCGTTGACCTCGGTCGCAACCTTGCCGGCCACCGCCGCGTCCAGCTTGACACCCACCTCCCCGGCAGCCGAAATCGTCGCCGCCAGGTCCGCTATATAGCCCATAGCCGCCGGGTAAATCAGGGTTTTTGCCATCTCCACCGTCAGCTTGACCTCAACCTCGATGGAGAGGATGTACTGCTCGGCATACACCTCGTAACGACTGGCCAGTTCCACCGGGGTCAGCACACCCGTCTTTTTAAACAGCTCGACCACCGCCGGATCCAGAAACGCCGGCAGTGCGTCAGCCGTGGTGGGCAGGTTTTTCAACCCCCGCTCCTCTACCGCCATCCGGTGCCATTCCGGCGAGTAGCCGTTGCCGCCAAACACCACGCCGCCGTGCGCTTGCATCAATTCCTGCAGCACCAGAATCACCGCTTCCGTCTGGCTAGCGGTGGCGGCAAGGCTGCTTTCCAGGCGCAGCGCAATCCATTCCAGTGAATCCGCCAGCATGGTGTTCATGGCCACCAGCGGCCCCGACACCGATTGCGATGAGCCCACTGCGCGAAACTCAAAACGGTTGCCGGTGAAGGCAAAGGGCGAGGTGCGATTGCGGTCACCGGGGTCCCGTTCGAATGTCAGAATCTGCGTCAAGCCCAGATCCATCATGCCACCCTTGGCGGTCTCATTGAGCTTGCCCGCCTTGATATCCATGAACAGTTTTTCCAACTGATCGCCGAGGTAGACCGAGAGAATGGCCGGTGGCGCCTCGTTGGCCCCCAGGCGATGATCGTTTGCCGCAGAGGCAATCGCCGCGCGCAGCAGTGGTCCGAACACATGTACACCGCGAATCACCGCACCGCAAAAAAGCAGAAAGATCAGATTGTCATTGGGGGTGCTGCCCGGATCGAGCAGGTTGCCCTGGGTGGCATTGCCCACCGACCAGTTCACGTGCTTGCCCGAACCATTCACACCGGCAAAGGGTTTTTCGTGCAACAGGCAGAGGAAGCCGTGTTTTTTGGCGGTGATCTTTAACAGCGTCATCAGCAATTGCTGGTGATCTGAGGCGACATTGGCCGATTCAAAATAGGGCGCTATCTCGAACTGCCCCGGGGCCACCTCGTTGTGGTGGGTTTTGGCAGGGATTCCGAGGCGATAGAGCCTGTCCTCCAGATCCTGCATAAAGACCTGAACCCGCTCCGGGATAGCCCCGAAATAATGATCGTCGAATTCCTGGCCCTTAGCCGGGGGCGCGCCGAACAAACTGCGCCCAGCCAGCAACAGATCGGGGCGACTGCTGGCAAAATTGGCATCGACCAGGAAATATTCCTGCTCGGCGCCACAGCTGGAACTCAGGGTGGCTATCTCTTTTTCTCCCATCAGCGACAGGACTTTTTTTGCCGCCTTGTCCAGGGCCGCATTGGAGCGCAACAGCGGAATCTTTTTGTCCAGCGCCTCACCCGTCCAGGACATGAACACACTGGGAATCATCAGGGTGGCACCGTTGTCCGTGTGCATGATATAGGCCGGACTGGTGGGGTCCCAGGCGGTATAGCCGCGGGCGGCATTGGTCATCCGCAGGCTGCCGTTGGGAAATGACGAGCCGTCCGGTTCGCCCTTGATCAACAGGCTGCCGGTAAACTCGGTGATGGCACCGCCGTCGGAGTTGGTAATGATAAAGCCATCGTGCTTTTCAGCGGTGGCATTGGTCATCGGATAGAAAATATGGGAGAAAAACTTGACCCCTTTGGCGATGGCCCAGTCCTTCATGGCAGCGGCCACCACATCTGCGGTGCCGGGATCCAGTGCGGCGCCGGTCTGCACGGTGTTCTTCATCGCCTTGAAGGCATTTTTGGATAGCGCTTCTTCCATGGTCGCCAGGTTGAACACATCCGTAGCCCAGATTTTGCTGAGCGATTCCGGCATTTCAACGGCAACAGGTTCGCGGTTATTGATTTCCGTAATGGCAAGCATGCGGGGCTGGTTTCCACTCATGGGTTGTTCCTCAGCTTCTGGATGGAGAGATCGTCCACTGCCTCCGCGCAAATATCACAGGAAACCAATTCAGGAAGAACATGGAAGGGGGATCCCGCTCGAAGTGCTCTGGCAACAGAATGTGTTTACGAGCTTTTCGTCTGTACCGATTACTAGGCAATAATCAGTCCAGTTTTTGCGGAGAGCGGGTAATGGGGGCTGGGTTCGCCCCTCAGGCCACCAGAAAGGGGCATGGTGATGACCCCGTGCGCGGATTGGCACCTGAGCAATGTTGTTTTTTGACCCGAAACAGGGCGCAGCTCATCCCGCTATCGCCCGCCTTGCACAACTATGGCTGTTTTGATGCGGCGGGCCTGGTCAGCCGGGACGATAAACCGCGACATTCTTGAAACCCTGTTCCACCAACAGCTCGGCGTGCAGGCGACTCATCACCCCCTTGTCACAATAGAGCAGGTAATGGGGGCCCTGCTCAAAGTGCTTGAAGCGGGTCTGCAGGCTGAAAAACGGCACCGCTTGCACCACAGAACCCGCCACCTTCAGGGGGCGGACATCCACCTCATCCGGGTGGCGAATATCCAGAATAATGGCATCCGGCTGGGGAATGGCAAAAATTTCCACCTCCGCCAATGGCGTATCATCTTCCATGACATTGTCGATATTCTGTATCCGCTTATTGGCCACCGCCTGGTCGAGTACGGCAAAGTCGAAATTCGCCTCTTCTGCGGCAACCTTGTCCTCCCGGGCACGGGTCGTGGGCTTGACGGAAATCACCCCACAGTATTCCGGCATGCTGGCGGCAAACTGCTCCGTGCCAATAGCCCGGGCAATATCGATGATGTCGTTTTTGTCCGAGGTGATCAGCGGCCGCAGCACCAGCATGCTGGTCACCGAATCAATCACCGCCAGGTTGGCCAGTGTCTGGCTGGAGACCTGAGCGACACTTTCACCGGTCACCAGCGCCTGTACCTCCATATCCCCGGCAATTTGCGTGGCCGCCCGCAGCATCATGCGCTTCAGCACCACCCCCATTTCAGCGTTGCGCACCTTGCCGAGGATTTCTCCCACCACGGCCTCAAACGGTACCGTGATAAAACGCACCCGGTGGGAACTGCCAAATTTGTTCCACAGGTAGAAGGCGACTTCCTTCACCCCCACCTCGTGAGCGCGACCGCCTAGATTGAAGAACAAGTAGTGGGTGCGCAAGCCGCGCCTGGTCATCAAATAACTGGACACGGTGGAATCGAAGCCGCCCGAAATGAGGGAGATCACCGTATCCTGGCTGCCGAGCGGAAAGCCACCCAATCCCCTGCTCGTCTCTTCGATGACAAACAACTCGTCCTGCCGAATCTCCAGACGCACGGTGACATCGGGATTTTTCAGGCTCACACCAACGGCCTCCGACTGCTGCAACAAGCCGCCGCCCACCTGCCGCTCCACCTCACTGGAGCTGAAGCTGTGCTTGCCACTTCTTTTAACCCGCAACACGAACGTATGCCCGGCGAGTTTTTCTCGCCACACCGCTAGGGTGTTGGCCAGGATGTCGTCGAAGTCCCCCAGGGGAAAATGCTGCACCCGGGAAAAATTGGCAATCCCCGGTGTCCGCGCCAACAGGTCGGAGACCTGAGCCGTCAGCGCAGCGTCATCCGGGCCCATGACCTGCAGCTTTTCCCAATCCTGATCCACCTGAATACTGGCATCCAGATCGCGCAGCAGCCTGCGCAGGTTCTCCCGCAACTGGCGGGTCATACGCTTGCGAACAGGCGTGCTTTTTATGGTGATTTCGGGAAACAGTTTGATGACAAAATGCATGGCAGAAATGATTCACTACAAGGGAGCTTCGAAGGCGTCAGATTATATTACAAAAGCGAGCGAATTCCGCTTATGATGGGCATTCTGCGCAAAGGCACGGCAGGGCTGGCACCATGTTAGAGCATAAATTCAAATATATGCACCACAAAGGTGCATAAAAACAGTCAATACGCCGACTTATGCAGGTAACTTACTGAATTTATTATGCACCATCACTGGCATATCTTTTGCTTCAATTTGGCACACTGATTGCTAAAAAACCAATCAATCTGTCTTAACACGACTTCAATGTTTTTATCGCCGTGAACCGGCTCTGGATATCCACAACTGGAGGAGCTAATGTCCAACAAAACCCTCACCCTGATCAAAGAAAGCGAAGCCCAATGGGTCGACCTGCGCTTCACAGACACCAAAGGCAAGGAACAGCATGTCACTATCCCCACTGCGGCAGTTGACGAAGAGTTCTTTGAAATCGGCCAAATGTTCGACGGCTCCTCCATCGCGGGATGGAAGGGTATTAACGAATCCGACATGGTGCTGATGCCCGACGACAGCACATCGATTCTCGACCCCTTCTCTGATGCTCCCACCGTCATTGTTCGTTGCGATATCCTCGAACCCTCCACCATGACCGGCTATGAGCGCGACCCCCGCTCTGTCGCGAAGCGCGCGGAAGAATACCTGCAGTCCACCGGCCTCGGCGACACCGCCTTCTTTGGCCCGGAGCCCGAATTCTTTATTTTTGACGACATCAAATGGGGCGCCGACATGAGCGGCAGCTTTGTCAAAATCAGCTCCGAAGAGGCCGCCTGGTCCACTGGTTCAGATTTTGCCGAAGGCAATATGGGTCACCGTCCGCGCGTCAAAGGCGGTTACTTCCCGGTTCCGCCGATCGACTCCCTGCACGACATCCGCGCCGCCATGTGCGACGCCATGACGCAAATGGGTCTGTCCATCGAAGTGCACCACCACGAAGTGGCCACTGCCGGTCAGTGTGAAATCGGTGTGAAATTCAACACCCTGGTGAAAAAGGCTGACGAAACCCAGATCCTCAAATACTGCGTGCACAATGTGGCCCACGCCTACGGCAAAACGGCTACCTTCATGCCCAAGCCCATCGTTGGCGACAACGGTTCCGGCATGCACTGCCACCAGTCCTTCTGGAAAGGCGGTGAAAACCAGTTTGCTGGCGACGGCTATGCCGGCCTGAGCGAAACCGCCCTGTATTACATCGGCGGCATCATCAAGCACGCCAAGGCGTTGAATGCCTTCACCAACCCCGGCACCAACTCCTACAAGCGTCTGATCCCGGGCTTCGAAGCACCGGTTATGCTGGCCTACTCCGCCCGCAACCGCTCCGCTTCTATCCGCATTCCGTACACCGCTTCCCCGAAGGGCAAGCGCATTGAGGCTCGCTTCCCCGACCCGATCGCCAACCCCTACCTGGCTTTCGCAGCCATGCTGATGGCTGGCCTGGACGGTGTGCAGAACAAGATCCACCCTGGCGATGCCGCCGACAAGGATCTGTACGATCTGCCCCCGGAAGAAGCAGCAGCCATTCCACAAGTCTGTGGCAGCCTGCGCGAAGCCCTGTCATCCCTGGATGCAGACCGCGAGTTCCTCACCAAAGGTGGCGTATTCACTGACGATATGATTGACGCCTACATCTCCCTGAAAATGGAAGATGTTTACCGCGTTGAACACACTACCCACCCCGTTGAATTCGACCTGTACTATTCCGTATAAGTCGCTTCAGCGGATTGAAATACCGGGCTGGATCTTTCAGTCCGGTATTTTAAAAATCAAAAAAAGCCCGCTATTTTTGAATAGCGGGCTTTTTCTTGGGTCAAAGGAAGACTAGTCTTTACCACTTCGGCAAGGAGAATCTAACGTGAGCACAGGATACCGACTGTTTTTCGCATTTTTTTTGTTGTGCGCAACAGCCTTACCGGCTGCCGCACAGGTCTACAAAACTGTAGATGAACAGGGCAATGTGACCTACACCGACAAGCCGCCCTCGGATGACAACACCGCCGAACCGGTAGATCTGCCCGCCATCAACACCCAACCCGCCCTGCAGCCCCGCCCCGCCGAGAGCAAAAAAACCGCCGAGATCGGTTACAAGGAGGTCTCTATCCTGGCGCCGGCACAGGATGCCACCATACCCCCGGGGCAACTGAACGTGGTGGTGCAAATTTTCCTCGAACCCGCCCTGAAACCCGGGCACCGGGTACAACTGCTCCACAATGGCAGCCCCTACGGCGAACCCGCCTACGCCACCTCTTTCTCAATCGACTCACTGATCCGCGGCGAACACAGCCTGCAGGCACAGATAATAGACGAAAATGGGGCCGTGGTCGCCCAATCGGGCAGCAGAACCATTCACGTTAAACGCGCCTCCGCCCTGAACAATCCCGCCAAGCCGGGTAAAAAATAGGGCCGCCGCCCACCATTCAATCAAGCCATCACAGCCTGCGCACCATTATGGTGCGCACCTGCTATAATTAACTTACACTTTTTTCAATAAAACCCGTCAGTTGTGGGTTTTCTGGCGCGCCCTAAAACTGGCCCACTATTTGCTACTTCTTTCATTATTACTGAACCATAAAAGGGCAGTGCTCGCTCCAAAGAGTGCAAGCCACTACGCAAAACTGAAACCAGATGACTGACGACCAACTTCACCACTTGCTATTAGATAACCTGAGCACCGCTGTCCTGTTGCTGAATGACGGATTGGAAATCTGTTATCTGAATCCGGCCGCTGAAAATATGCTGGCGGTCAGCGCGGTGCGGCTGTGCGGCAGCGCCGTGGATATGCTGTTTACGGAAGACGAGGCCCCCATGGCTTCACTGCACGAAGCCTTGGCATCGAACCACCCCTTTACCCAGCGCCAGGTCCCCATGACGCTGCCGGACCACTCCCATATCACGGTCGATTTCACCGCCACGCCGGTGCAGACCACGGCGGCGCGCATGCTGGTGGTGGAAATGCAATCCATGGACCGACTGATGCGCATCAACCGCGAAGAGGCGTTGATCACTACCCATGACACCACTCGCAACCTGGTGCGCGGCCTGGCCCATGAAATCAAGAACCCGCTGGGAGGTATCCGCGGCGCGGCCCAGCTGCTCGCAGAAGATCTCGATGAGCAATCGGAGCTGCGGGAGTACACCGAGATCATCTCGGCCGAGACGGATCGGCTCTGCAACCTGGTGGACCGCCTGCTCGGACCCAACACCATGCCCAAGTTTTTACCGGTCAATATTCACGAAGTGCTGGAACATGTGGCGGCACTGGCTGAGGCGGAGACCCGCGGCAGCATTGCCATCCGACGCAATTACGACCCCAGTATTCCGGAACTCCAGGGCGACCGCGGCCAGCTGGTGCAGGCGCTGCTCAACGTGGTTCGCAATGCCATTCAGGCATTGAAAAATAGCAAGCAGAAACGCCCGGCGATCCAACTGATCACCCGCATTCAGCGGCATTTCACCATTGGCAAGGTGCACCACAAGGTCATCTGTCGTATCGACATTATCGACAATGGCCCCGGCATTCCCGACCACCTCATCGACCGCATTTTCTTCCCGATGATCAGTGGACGGGCCGATGGCAGCGGCCTCGGCCTCCCCATTGCCCAGTCCGCCATTAATCTGCACCACGGCCTGATCGAATGTGAAAACGAGAAGGGACAAACTCGTTTCACGATATACCTACCTTTGGATACCTAAACATGGAAAAGCGCACTGTCTGGATAGTCGACGACGACCGATCAATACGCTGGGTGATGGAGAAGGCCCTGAGCCGGGCTGAGTTACATGTCAGCAGTTTTGAGGACGCCAGTGAACTGCTGGCACAGCTGGACAAATCACAGCCGGATACCATCATCAGCGACATTCGCATGCCCGGCATCGACGGGCTGCAATTATTGCAGAAAATTCACGTCGCCAATCCGACGCTACCGGTGATCATTACCACGGCCCACTCCGACCTGGACAGCGCTGTAGCAGCCTACCAGGGCGGCGCCTTTGAGTACCTGCCCAAACCGTTCGACCTGGAAGAACTGATCGCCGTCACCAATCGGGCGATCAACTTCGCCAATGAGCAGGATCGGGAGCGACTCCCCGTCGAAGAGGGGGTGAGCGGGGAAATCATCGGTGAAGCGCCGGCCATGCAGGAAGTGTTTCGGGCCATTGGCCGCCTGTCCCACTCCAACATCACCGTCTTGATCAACGGCGAGTCCGGCACCGGCAAAGAACTTGTCGCCAAGGCCCTGCACGACCACAGCCCGCGCAAGAACAACCGTTTTGTGGCCCTCAACATGGCAGCCATCCCCCACGACCTGATCGAATCAGAGCTGTTTGGCCACGAGAAAGGCGCCTTTACTGGCGCCACCCAGCGCCGCGAGGGTCGCTTCCAGCAGGCAGATGGCGGAACGCTGTTTCTCGATGAGATCGGCGACATGCCTCCGGAGGCGCAGACCCGGTTATTGCGAGTCCTGGCCAACGGCGAATTCTATCTGGTCGGGGGACACACCCCGGTCAAGGTCGACGTGCGCATTATTGCCGCCACCCACCAGAACCTCGAGCAACTGGTGGCCGAAAACCGCTTTCGCGAAGACCTGTTCCACCGGCTCAACGTGATCCGCATCCATTTGCCGAAACTGGCCGACCGGCGCGAGGATATTCCGAAGCTGATGCAGCATTTTTTCCAGCGTGCCGCCAAGGAGCTGGAGACAGAGCCCAAAACCCTGTCCGCCGAAGCCGAGCAGTATCTCAGCATGTTGCCCTGGCCCGGCAATGTCCGCCAGCTGGAGAATATTTGTCGCTGGCTAACGGTCATGGCCTCCGGCCGCGAGGTGCATATCGAGGACCTGCCCCCGGAACTGCGCGACAGCCCGGTGGAAAAGAACAACGTCGTCGGGAGCTGGGAACAGCAATTGCGCAGCTGGGCCGACAGCGAACTCAGCGCCGGCCGCCACGACATCCTGGCATCGGCCGTACCCACCTTTGAGCGTGCCCTGATTGACACCGCCCTGAGCCACACCCACGGTCGCAAGCGGGATGCCGCGGAACTGCTCGGCTGGGGGAGAAATACCCTGACGCGCAAGCTGAAAGAGTTGGGCATGCACGACGAGGATGATCTTTAGGGAATCCGGAAGAACCCGGGCCATTGCGCGCCCGGGTTCACACCCTGAATCACCAGCCGCTAGTGGGTGACCTCGGCACTTTCCTGCTCTTTCTTGGCTTTTGCCTCGGCCAGCGCCTGGGTAAACAATGCCTCAAAATTGACCGGCGGCAGCATCAGCGCCGGAAATGAACCCTTGATCACCACATTGTCCACCACTTCGCGGGCATAGGGATACAGGGTGGAGGGGCACAACACGTTGATCACTTGGGTCATCTGGGCTTTTTCCAGCCCCTTCACCAGGAAAATGCCCGCCTGGTGAACCTCAATCAGGTAGATGGTTTCCTCCCCGTCTTTAACCGTCATGGTCAGGGTCAATACCACCTCAAAATGGGTTTCATCCAGCTGGTTTACCTGGGTGGAAAGCTCCTGTCCGATTTTCGGCTTCAACTCACGCTGAAAGGCCTCCGGCCCCATCGGGGTCTCAAAGG
>NZ_JBFHQR010000004.1:0-42283 GCF_041592135.1 Porticoccus sp.
CGGGTGAATCAACAGGTCCGCCCCCTGCAGGAAGCGCGGCACATCGTCACGGCCGGCAAAGAATCGCACCTGTTGGCCTATGCCCAGGCTTTCGGCCTGGGCCTGATACGCCGCGGCATCATCCTGGCCAATCACAAACAATCGGTTGCGCCGGCGCAATGGCTCGGGCAGCGCCGCCAAGCCCAGCAATGAACGATCCAGCCCCTTGGTGCGAAATCCAGAACCGATCTGCAACAACAGCAGGTCATCGTCGGCCAGCTCAAATTCCCGGCGGAAGGCCGCGCGGATCTCTGCGGCATTGCCCGGTGCGCGGCGGTCCCGGCTGATGCCCGGCGGCAACAGCGTCATGCGATGGCGTTCCGTGCCGTAGTAACACTCGAACAGCGCCTGCTGTACCGGCGAGATCATCAGGATTTCCACCGGCTGACCGGGGTTAAACACCGCCCGTTCATAGCGGGAAAAGTGTCGAAAGCGCGGTGTCAGGCGATACCACCAGGGCCTCAGGTGGCGGGATTTGTACTCAAAACAGGGATCGGCGCAGTAGTAAATATCCAGTCCGGGCATTTTGTTGAAGCCCACCACCGCCGCTACCGGAAACTGCTGCAGCTGTCTCGATAACCACTTGGAGTACTTGCGATATTTGGCCGGGCCGCCAGCGGCTTTCACCGGCACCACCACCACCTCCAGCCAGTCCGGCCGCTCGCCCTCCCAGCGCAGGGTATAGGCGGTCACCTGATGGCCGCGATCCACACACTCCCGGGCAATACGCAGGAAATCCCGCTGCAATCCCCCATAGGGAAAGTATTTATACAGACAGAAGGCCAGCTTCACGACGGTCTACCCCCTGCGCCCTCGAGGTCCGCCAGCAGGCCGGTCAACGCCTCGAAAACCCGTGCGGGGGACAACTCGTCGAAACAGGGCGGTGACGCCCCGGGCTCCAGCTGGTAGCGGCACTCCCGCGCCATGCAGGGGGAGCAGTGAAAGCCGGACTGCAAATAGCGCTGGTTGCGCCCGTAAAAGCCGGTCAAGGCCGCATTGGTAGGGCCAAACAGGGCAATAGTGGGCGTATCCACCGCGGCGGCCAGGTGCCCCAGGCCGGTGTCCACCGCGACACAGCCCGCGGAACTGGCCAGCAATTGCGCCAGCTCCGTCAGGGACAGGCGCGGCAGCACTTCGGCAGCGCCGGCAGCCGCTATGCGCTCGGCCCGCAGCCGCTCAGCTTCGTCGCCCCAGGGCAACAGAGGCCGGTAACCGGCATCGCACAGCCGTTGCGCCAGCCCCTGCCAGGAAGATTCCGGCCAGTGTTTCGAGGCCCAGGTGGTGCCGTGCAGCAACACCACGGTGCGCTGCCGCTCGGCATTGAAGGCGAGCGCGTATCGCCCCTGCCGCTCCGCCAGCGGATAACCCAGCGCCGCCGCAAACAGTTGCCGGGTGCGCTCCACGGCGGGCTGGCCCTTGCCCACGGCCAAGGGATGTTGATAAAAACGGGCCGCCAGCGGCTCCCGGGCAGAGTGTTTGTCCAGGCCGTAGCGGGGTCCACGGGCATAGCGGGTCAGCCAGGCGCTTTTCAGCAACCCCTGGGCATCGATCACCGCGTCGTAGTCATATTGACCGATCTGTTGCTTGAACGCCCGCCACTCGCCGCTGCGCCAGGCCTGCAGGGGATGCTTGCGCCAGCGCCGCACCGCCACCGGGATCACCCGCTCCACCGCCGGGTGCCAGGCCGGCACTTCGGCAAACGCCTGTTCCACCACCCAGTCAAAGCGGATAGCGGGAATTGCCTCCATGGCATCGGTCAGGGCCGGCAGGGTATGAATCACATCCCCGAGGGAGGAGGTTTTAACCACCAGCACTCGCGGCATCAGAGGACAGCCTGCTCATGGCCGGGAACCAGTTTCTCCAAGGCGCTGATCACCTGCTCCGGCAACAGATCGTTGAGACACTTCATATGACCTAGCGGGCACTCCCGCTGGAAGCAGGGACCGCAATCCACTGGAATGGAAAGTATCGCCACCTGCTCATTGAGTGGCGGCGTAAACCCGGGCGAGGTAGACCCATACACCACCACCAGAGGCCGGTTGAGGGCGGCGGAGATATGCATTAGCCCGGAGTCATTGCTGACCACCGCATCGCAGACGGACAGCAAGTCAATGGCGTCTTCCAGTTTGGTGACGCCGGCCAGATTGTGGCAGCGCTGGCGCTGCGCCTGTGGCAACGCCGCGATGATATTCTCCGCGACAGCCCGGTCTTTTTCAGACCCCAGCAACCATACCTGCCAGCCCTGGGCCAGCTTGTGTGCGGCGACCGCGGCATAGTGGCGCTCCGGCCAACGCTTGGCGGGCCCGAATTCAGCACCGGGACAAAGTGCCAGGATTTTCTGAGTGCCGTCCAGGCCGAACTGCGCCCGCAACTGCGGCACCCGCGCCGCCTCCGCGTGCAGATCCGGCACCGGCAGTTTTTCCGGCAGCGGCGCACCCGCAGGGTAGGCCAGGGCATCAAAGCGCTGCACCATCAAGGGATAGCGCGCTTCGTCCAACAAGCGGATGTCATTGACCAGGCCGTAGCGAAACTCGCCCTTCCAGCCAGTGCGCACAGGGATACCGGCAAACAGGGGAATCAGTGCCGATTTGAAGGAATTGGGCAACAGGATAGCCTGATCGTAACCCTCGGCCTTCAGCGCCCGGCCGATCTGGCGGCGCGCCGACCACATCAGGCTGCCGTGGCCCACCGGCATGTCGACGGCCTGGCGCACCTGGGGCATACGCGCCAGCAGCGGGCGACTCCAGGCCGGCGCCAACACATCGATCTGATTGTCCGGATCTTGTTGTTTGAGCAGGATAAACAGGGACTGGGCCATCACCATGTCCCCCACCCAGGAGGGACCGATGATGAGGATTTTTTTACCCATTGACATGTGGCTTCCCGGCAGGCCGGGGATTATTGTCCCACCGGAGCCAGCCATTCGGCGTGCGCATCCAGGCGGCCGCGCACCAGATCAAAGTACTGGGACTGCATTTGCTCGGTGACAGGACCCCGGACACCAGTGCCGATGCTGCGGCTATCCAGCTCACGAATCGGCAGCACTTCCGCCGCCGTGCCGGTGAAGAAGGCCTCATCCGCCACGTACACTTCGTCGCGGGTGATGCGTTTTTCCACCACTTTATAACCGGCCTCGGCGGCCATTTGCATCACGGTCTTGCGGGTGATGCCATCCAGGCAGGAGGTCAGTTCCGGGGTATAGAGCACACCGTCCCGCACCACAAAGATGTTTTCACCGCTGCCTTCGGCAACATAACCCTCGGGGTCCAGCAGCAGCGCTTCATCGCAGCCGCAATCCAGCGCCTCGCGCAGTGCCAGCATGGAATTGATGTAGTTGCCGTTGGCCTTGGCCTTGGTCATGGCAATGTTCACATGGTGGCGGGTGTAGGAGGAGGTGCGGATACGAATGCCTTTTTCCAGGGACTCGGGGCTCATATAGGACGGCCAGTTCCAGGCCGCCACAATCACGTGGGTCTGCAAGGTATCAGCGCGCAATCCCATGCCTTCGGAACCGAGAAAGGCCATCGGCCGCAGGTACGCCTCGTGCAGGTCATTCTCGATCACCACCTGCTTCTGGGCTGCATTCAGCTGCTCCTTGCTGTAGGGCATTTTCATGCCCATGATCTTGGCAGAGCGAAACAGCCGGTCGGTGTGATCCTGCAACCGGAAAATGGCGGCACCGCGATCGGGCGTCTCATAGGCGCGCACGCCCTCGAACACACCCATGCCGTAGTGCAACGTGTGGGTCAACACATGAACCTTGGCCTCGCGCCAGGGCACCATCTCGCCGTCAAACCAGATATAGCCATCGCGATCTGCAAATGACATGGAACCTCTCCTGAAGATAAAAATCTGCCGGGTCATGCCCCGACAAGGTATTCAAACTCTATCCCAGCAGCCTTTGCCAGACTGCCTTGACCTGTTGCCGCTCAACGGCAAATTCCGTCCCGTCGACCACACCGGGTGCCTGCTGTAGCTGCAAGCGGTGTCCCGCGGAACGATATTTTTTATAGGCACTGATCAGGCATTGAGCGTCATCGGTGGTCATAACCCCGCTCTCCTCGAGGGACTCGAGGATACGGATATTGTCGCTCCAGCGGGTTAAACCGGGGATTTCGTGGGACCAGGCCAAGACCGCAAATTGAACCATAAATTCAATGTCAACGATACCTCCGGCATCCTGCTTTAAATTGAATAGTTGCGCGCCAGCCCCGGCCATCCCGCTGCCCAGATGCTTTTTCATTTTTTCGCGCATCTCGATTACCGCCGCTTGCAACTCGTTGCGGTGGCGCTCACGGCACAGCACCCGTTCGCGAATCGCGGCAAACTGCTCTGCCAGCACGTCCGATCCGGCAATGGGCCGCGCCCGGACCAACGCCTGGTGCTCCCAGATCCAGGCCTCGCCCATCTGGTATTTCTCAAAGGCGGCCAGTGAAGAGACCAGCATGCCGGAATTGCCGGAGGGCCGCAGGCGCATATCCACCTCGTAGAGGTCCCCGGAGGGCAGCCGCGCGGTGAGGATATGAATGATGCGCTGCCCCAGCCGGGCAAAGAAAGAGGCGCTGTCCACCGGCTTGTCACCGTCGGTGGGTTTGGCCGGATCGGCATTGTGAAGAAACACCAGATCCAGATCGGAACCATGGCCCAACTCCAGACCGCCGAGCTTGCCGTAACCGACGATCAGGAAGCCCGCCGTTTTGCCGTCGGCGGTCTTCGGCTGACCGTGCCGTTCAGCCAGTTGCTGCCAGGCCATCTCCAGCACATGGCCGAGGATCGCCTCCGCCAACCAGGTGAGATAATCACTCACCTTCATCAGCGGCAGGATTTCCTCCAGCTCACAGGCCGCGATCCGCAGGCCGTGGGAGCGCTGAAAATAGCGCAGCACCTCCATCTGCGCCTCCAGATCCTCACCGGGGATGCGCAGCAACTGCTGGCGCAGCTCGTCGGACAGGGTCGCCCGGTCGGGCAGTGACAGCAGGGTACGACTGTCCAGCAATTCGTCCAGCAGGGCCGGAAAGCGAACCAGTTGATCCGCCACCCAGGAACTGTCTGAAAACAGCTGGATCATGGTTTTCAGCGCTGCGGGGTTTTCCCGCAACAACACCAGGTAGGCACTGCGGCGCGCCACCGCTTCCACCAATTTCAGGATGCGCCCCAGTGTTTCCAGCGCATTGGGGACTTCGCCACAGGACTGGATCAATTGCGGCATCAAGCGGTCGAGACGTCCCCGCGTGTCGCTGGCCATGGCCAGCACCGCCCGGCTATCGCGCAAGCCGACAATCAGGCCAACCGCCTCGGCGGGCTGATCGTAACCCAGCGCAGCGAGCGCTTCCGGCATTTGCCCCTCGGGGTCCGCACTCAACCACAGCCCACAGGCGGACTGGTAGGCCGCGGTCTCCGGTGAGGCGTCCGTCACGCGATGTTCTGCGGCGACCACATTTTCAAACAGGTTGTGAATAGCGTGCCGATAGCGATCGAGACAATCCAGGAAGGACGTCCAGTCGGCAAAGTCCATCAATGCCGCCACCCGCTGCTGCCCCGCGTCGTCTGCGGGGAGCAGCTGGGTCTGTTTGTCCTGCCAGCCCTGCAAGACGTGCTCGACATTGCGCAGAAAGGTATAGCCCTCGTAGAGTTGCCGCACCTGCTCAGTCGGCAGCAGTCCCTCCTCGGCGAGCAACGGCAGCACCTCTTTCAAGGGGGGCGTCTGAAAGCGGTTGTCCCGTCCGCCGCGAATAATCTGGAAGGCCTGGGCGATAAACTCCACTTCGCGAATGCCGCCGGCACCGCGCTTCACATCCCCGGACAGCCCCTTGCGCTGGACCTCCCGATTGATCATGGCCTTCATGCTGCGCAGGGATTCAAAGGCGCTGAAATCGATGTACTTGCGGTAGGTAAAGGGGCGCAACAGCGCCATCAGTTGGGCGCCCGCCCGCTGATCGCCGGCCACCACCCGCGCCTTGATCATGGCGTAGCGCTCCCAGTCGCGCCCCTGGGTCTGGTAGTACTCCTCCATGGCGTCGAAGTTGAGCACCAGCGCGCCGCTCTGGCCGTAGGGACGCAGGCGCATATCCACCCGGAACACAAAACCGTCGGCGGTGCGGGCATCCAGCGCCTTGATCAGCCGCTGGCCCAGGCGGATAAAGAATTCCTGGTTGCTGAGGCTGCGCTTGCCACCACGGGTTTCACCCGCCTCCGGATAGGCAAAAATCAGGTCGATGTCGGAGGAAACATTGAGCTCCCAGGCGCCCAGCTTGCCCATGCCGAGAATCACCAGCTGCTGGGGATTGCCTGCGGCATCGAAGGGCGTGCCCCAATCCTCACAGGCGCGGGGGTACAGGAAATCCAGGGCGCCTTGCAGCACGGCCTCCGCCAGCGCGGTCATATCTCCGGTGGTTTGCTCGAGATCGGCGGCCCGGGTCAGGTCGCGCCAGACAATGCGCACCATTTCCCGGTTGCGAAAGTGGCGCAGCAGCCGCAAAAACTGCTCATCATCACCGGCCGCGGACAGCTGCTGAGCGAGCAGCTCTGCATGGCGGCCCGGGGCATAACGGGCATGAAGATCTCCGCAGGTCACCAACTGGCGGAACATCTCCGGCTGACCAATACAGGTGGTGGCAACAAATTCGCTGCCCCCCCAGGCACGGGCTATCTCCTCGGCAAAAGCCTTGTTCCCAAGGGTTGCAGCCAACCATTGGGCCTGTTCTGCGGATGCCCGACTCTCAAACTGGCTGCGTCGCTGCTGCCATTGTTCCAGCAGCGCTGCCGGCAAAGGGCGCTTGTTCATGTGGTTTTCTCGGTGTACTGCGGCATCGCGGCTGCCGCTTTTTGGTTTTAGTTGATCTATTCGCGCTGCATGCGTTGTTATTTGCCCGACGCGGGCGCCACCCGCAACACCTCCGCCACCGAGGTGGTACCGGCCCCCACCTTCTGGGCACCGCTGAGGCGCAGGGTGCGCATACCCTCCTTCATCGCCTGCAAACGCAGCGCCGAGGTGTCGGTATCCGCCGTGATCAATGGCTGGATGGTGTCGGTAACCGGGAGAATTTCATAAATGCCCTGCCGCCCCAGATAGCCGGTATTGCGGCACTCCAGGCAACCGACCGGGCGATAGAGCTGCGCCGGGGATTTCACTTTCCAGGGCTTCACCAGCGATTCCCAGTCCGCGGCGGCGACCGGCGCGGCCTCCTTGCAATGGGGACAGAGGGTTCGCACCAGCCGCTGGGCCATGACACCGTTGAGGGTCACCTTGATCAGATGGGCGGGCACCCCCAGGTCCAGCAGCCGCGTGATGGCGGTGGGCGCATCGTTGGTGTGCAGGGTCGACAACACCAGGTGGCCGGTAAGCGCCGCCTGAATGGCCATCTCGGCGGTTTGCAGGTCGCGAATCTCGCCGACCATGATGATGTCCGGGTCCTGTCGCATCAGCGTGCGGATACCCGCCGCGAAATCAAACTCGATCTTCGGCTGCACCTGACTCTGGTTGAAACTGTCCTCCACCATCTCGATCGGGTCTTCGATGGTGCTGACATTGACGTCCTCGGTAGCCAGTTCCTTGAGGGTGGAATAGAGGGTGGTGGTTTTACCGGAGCCGGTGGGTCCGGTGACCAGCACGATGCCGTGGGGCCGGCCGGTCATCTCCCGCCAGCGCTTCAGATCGTCGCCACTCAAACCCAGGTCACTGAAACCCCGCAGCAGCACATCGGGGTCAAAAATCCGCATCACCAGTTTTTCGCCAAAGGCGGTGGGCAGGGTGGACAAGCGCAGCTCCACCTCGTTGCCTTCCGGGGTCACGGTTTTCACCCGTCCATCCTGGGGGCGACGCTTCTCCGCCACATTCATGCGACCGAGAATCTTCAGCCTGCTGGTCACCGCCGTCATCACCGCATCCGGCAGCTCATAGACCTGGTGCAGCACCCCGTCGATACGGAAGCGGATTTTGCCCTTCTCCCGCCGCGGCTCCAGGTGGATGTCGCTGGCCCGCTGGTCAAAGGCGTATTGCAACAGCCAGTCGACAATGTTGATGATGTGCTGATCCTGGGCATCGGGGTCTTTCAGCGCGCCGATCTGCAACAACTGCTCAAAGTTGGCCACCCCGGCACTCTTGTTGCCGGCGATGCCCTTGGCGCCAAACACCGATTTGGCCAGGGAATAGAATTCCAGGGTGTATTTGCCGAGATCCACAGGGTTGACCACCACCCGCCGGATCGGCTTGCGGGTGGTCTGCTTGAGGTCCGCCAGCCAGGCGGTGACAAATGGCTGGGATGTGGCAATCACCAGTTCATCGCCGTCGGCCTCAATACAGAGGATGTTGTGGCGGCGGGCGAACTGAAATGACATCACCCCGGTCACCGCCGTGACATTGATTTTCAAGGGATCGATGTGGGCCACCTCCAGTCCGGCGCGCGCCCCCATCCAGCGGATCAAGTCCTCGAGAGCAATCTGCTTGCCGGGTTCAGCCTGATTTTGCGGTCGCTGACCGGCTATATAGACCAGCGGGTGCAGCAGGGACTGTTCGCGGCTGCGCTGGCCGCCGGCAATGGCATTGGCATCCTGCTGGGACAATAATCCGTCCGCCACCAGGTCATTGAGCGCGTTGCCCAAATCCAGTTGGCGCTCCGCCACCTCACTCTCAGACATACCTATTCACCCGATCCGCTTGTATCCACATCTTTTGAGTATGAAGGCTCTGCCCGGATGCGACAATGGTCAACCGCCGCCGCAGCAACTCCGGCGATCTACGGCGCGCGCCTCGCAACGCCCATTACCGCCTGGCGGCCGACCAATGGCATCCCAACGGGCCATTTCCTGAACTACTCTTTCAGTGTCACACAACCAACAACCTGGCTTTGAGGAGGCTTTACCATGTCTACCCGGCACGGTGAAAAAGAGACGGTGCATTTCCGTTCCGAGCGGTTGGAATGCCTCAATGGCAAGTGGTATTTCGCGGTGCGGGAAAAAGCCAATATGATCGGCCCCTTTGAATCGAAAGAAGCGGCCCAACATGCCGCCGCGGCCTATACCAAAGACATTCTCTCCGGGCGGTCCGGGATCGACGCGATGTCCAACCAATATATGCGACAGGCCTTCTCGCTCAAATAACCGGACACTTTCACCCCCCGTACCCGGAAGCCCGACAGCGGCTTGCCGGTTTGTTATTGCTTTTTCATCGGCGCCCCTTACACTCGAAACATGCAACTGATTCCCATGCTTCAACGGCTGATCGCAGCCAATTCCATCAGCAGTGTCAACCCCGCCATCGACCAGGGCAACCGCGCCGTTATCGAGCTGCTGGCCAACTGGCTGGCGGATCTGGGCTTCGCCACCGAAGTGATGCCGCTGGCCGATCCGCGCAAGGCCAACCTGATCGCCACCCTCGGCAGCGGCCCCGGCGGGCTGGTGCTGGCGGGGCACACCGACACGGTCCCCTGCGACGAAAGCCAGTGGCACCACGACCCGTTCAAGCTGCAGGAAAAGGATCACCGCCTGTACGGTCTCGGCACCTGCGACATGAAAGGGTTTTTCCCGCTGGCGATCGAAGCCGCCCGGCAGTTTGCCCAGCGGCCGCTGAAACAACCGCTGATCATCCTCGCCACCGCCGATGAGGAATCCTCCATGGCGGGGGCGCAGATGCTGGCCGCCGCGGGCCGACCGCGAGCCCGTTACGCGCTGATCGGCGAACCCACCGGCATGAAACCGATCAACATGCACAAGGGCATCATGGTGGAGAAACTGGTCATCGAGGGCCATTCCGGCCACTCCAGCGACCCCGGCCTGGGGCGCAACGCCATGGAAACCATGCACAGCGCCCTCGGCGAGCTGTTGTCCCTGCGCGACGAACTGCGCGACAACTACCACCACCCGGCCTTCAGCGTGTCCTACCCCACCCTGAACCTGGGCTGTATCCACGGCGGCAACAACCCCAACCGCATCTGTGGCCAGTGCGAACTGGGCTTCGAGATCCGACCGCTGCCGGGCATGGACATGGTCGCACTCCAGCAGCGCATTCGTGAGCGCATCCTGCCGTTTCAGGAGCGGGATGGGGTTGTCATCAGCATCGATCACTATTGCGTACCCGCCTTTGCCACGGCAGAACACTCCAGCATGGTGAAGATCTGTGAGTCCCTGACCCGCCACAGCTGCGAGGCGGTATCCTTTGCCACCGAGGCGCCCTATCTCAAGGATCTGGGCATGGATGTGGTGATCCTGGGACCGGGCAGTGTCGAGCAGGCCCACCAGCCGGATGAATACCTGGCACTGGAGCGGATTCAACCCACCGTCGATTTTCTGATACAACTGATTGGCCGCTGTTGTTTATAATGCGTTGCCAGCCACGCTTACCCCAATAGGGTAACCAGGCGCCAATAATTCAGGCTGATGCCGTGTCCGACTATGTGAAGTTCCTGCGCGATACCTCCCCCTATATCAATGCGCACCGGGGGAAAACCTTCGTCCTCGCCCTCAGCGGCGAGGGAATTGCCCATGGCAATTTCACCAACATCGTCCACGATATCGCCCTGTTGCACAGCCTTGGCATCAAACTGGTGCTGGTGCATGGCGCCCGGCCGCAGATTGAGGAACGGTTGGTCAGCTGCGCCATCCCCCCCCGCTTCGACCAACAGACCCGCATCACCGACAGCGCCACCATGGCCTGCGTCAAGGATGCGGTGGGCAGTGCCCGGATTTCCATCGAGGCCAAACTCTCCACCGGCGCGATCAACTCGCCCATGCACGGCGCCCGCATCCGGGTGTTTGGCGGCAACCTGATCACCGCCAAACCTCTGGGGGTGCGGGACGGTGTGGATTTCCACCACACCGGCGAGGTGCGGCGCATCGACCAGAAAGCCATCCAGAAGCAACTGGATGACGGCGCCCTGGTGCTGCTGTCCCCCATCGGCTACTCCCCCACCGGCGAGGCGTTTAACCTCAACTATGAGGATATCGCCACCCAGGCCGCCGTCAGCCTGGGGGCCGAAAAACTGATCATGTTCAGCGCCGAAAATGGCATCAATGATGTCGAGGGCAACCTGATCAAGATGCTGTCGCTGAACGAAGTGCCCCAGTGCCTCAATCTGCTCGGCAATAACATTTCCGTGCAGCGGGACCTGATGGCCTGTTACCAGGCCTGCGAAAACGGCGTACTGCGCAGCCACATCATCAGCCACGCGGACAACGGCGCCCTGTTGACCGAACTGTTTACCCGCGAGGGCAGCGGCACCCTGATTCTGAAAAACGGCAAGGAGGTTCTGCGCCAAGCCACCATCGACGATGTCGGCGGCCTGCTGGAGCTGATCGAACCGCTGGAGCGCCAGGGCGTGCTGGTGAAGCGCTCCCGGGAACTGCTGGAAACAGAAATTACCCGCTTTACCATCATGCAACACGCCGAGGGCACCCTGGTCGGCTGCGCCGCCCTGTACCCGTTCAGCGACGGCACCTCCGCCGAGCTGGCCTGCGTCGCCACCCACCCGGATTTCCAGAACCGCGGCTTTGCCACGCGGCTGTTAGCCCAGCTCGAAATTCAGGCGAGCCAGAAAGGCATCAAGCAGCTGTTTGTGCTGACCACCCATGCCAGCGACTGGTTCAGGGAGAAGGGCTTTGCGGACGCAAGCCTCGATGACCTGCCCACGGAGCGCAAATCCCTCTACAACTTCCAGCGCAAGTCGCGGATATTCTGCAAGAATCTGCCCTAACTGCTGATTCACCACCGCACTCTCTGCTATCCTTGCGGCCTTGGTTATTGAAGGACAGCAGGAACAGAAATGCCCAAATATCGTTCACACACCACCACCAAAGGCAGAAACATGGCCGGTGCGCGCGCCCTGTGGCGGGCCACCGGCATGACCGATGACGACTTCAACAAGCCGATTATCGCCATTGCCAACTCCTTTACCCAGTTTGTGCCGGGGCACGTGCACCTGAAAGACATGGGCCAGCTGGTGGCCGAGGAAGTGGCCAAGGCCGGCGGTATCGGCCGCGAGTTCAACACCATCGCCGTGGACGACGGCATCGCCATGGGCCACGACGGCATGCTCTACTCGCTGCCCTCCCGGGACATCATCGCCGACTCCGTGGAGTATATGGTCAACGCCCACTGCGCCGACGCATTGGTGTGCATTTCCAACTGTGACAAAATCACCCCCGGCATGCTGATGGCCGCGCTGCGGCTGAACATTCCCGCCATCTTCGTTTCCGGCGGCCCCATGGAAGCGGGCAAGACCAAACTATCTGAGCACAAGCTGGACTTGGTGGACGCCATGGTCATCGCCGCCGACCCCCATGCCTCCGATGAGAAAACCGAGGAGTACGAGCGTTCCGCCTGCCCCACCTGCGGGTCCTGTTCCGGCATGTTCACCGCCAATTCCATGAACTGTTTGACCGAAGCAATGGGGCTGTCCCTGCCCGGCAACGGCACCACCCTGGCCACCCACGCCGACCGTCGCCGCCTGTTTGAAGAGGCAGGACACCGAATTGTCAGCATGGCCAAGGAATATTACGAACAGGACAACCTAGCGGTATTGCCGCGCTCCGTGGCCAGCTTTGAGGCCTTTGAAAACGCCATGACCATGGATATCGCCATGGGCGGCTCCACCAATACCATCCTGCACCTGCTGGCCGCCGCCCAGGAGGCGGATGTGGACTTCACCATGGCCGACATCGACCGCCTGTCCCGCAAGGTACCGCAGCTGTGCAAGGTGGCGCCCAACACGCCGAAATACCATATCGAGGATGTGCACCGCGCCGGCGGCGTATTCGGCATCCTCGGCGAGCTGGATCGTGCCGGGCTGCTGCACACCGATGTGCCCACTGTCCACGCGGCCACTTTGGCGGATGCATTGGCCCAGTGGGACATCATGCGCAACAGCGATGAAGCCACCGCCACCTTCTTCAAGGCCGGCCCGGCCGGCATCCCCACCCAGACCGCTTTCAGCCAGGCCACCCGCTGGAGCTCACTGGATGCGGATCGGGAAAACGGTTGTATTCGCAATCTGGAACACGCCTTCAGCCTCGAAGGCGGTCTGGCGGTGCTGTACGGCAATATCGCCCAAAACGGCTGCGTGGTGAAAACCTCCGGTGTCGATGAGTCGGTGCACAAATTTTCCGGCCCCGCCCACATCTGCGAGAGCCAGGACCAGGCGGTGGACGACATCCTCAACGACCGGGTCAAGGCCGGCGATGTGGTGGTGATTCGCTACGAAGGACCCCGCGGCGGACCCGGCATGCAGGAAATGCTCTACCCCACCAGCTACCTGAAATCCAAGGGACTGGGCAAAGCCTGTGCGCTGATCACCGACGGCCGCTTCTCCGGCGGCACCTCCGGGCTGTCCATCGGCCACGTGTCACCGGAAGCCGCCGCCGGCGGCGCCATCGGACTGATCAGACAGGGGGACATCATCGAAATCGATATCCCCGCCCGCCGTATCGATGTGGCATTGAGCGATGGGGAGCTGGAAAAGCGTCGCATTGCACAGGACAAACTCGGCTGGCATCCCAAGGAGAAACGTCCGCGCCGCGTCTCCGCCGCCCTCAAGGCCTACGCACTGCTGGCCACCAGCGCCGACCGCGGTGCGGTGAGGGATCTGGAGCAGCTGAAATAACGGTGTGCTCGTGTATAGATTCCCCCGGCTAAAGCCGGGGTTCTATGGTGCTTCGACCCTCTGCGGGTCGAAGCAAATCTCAAAACTACGTAATGAGATTTGCAGATGGCATTCATCCACGGGTAAACCCGTGGTGTTCTGTCGCTACGCGACTTCGCCATATAAAAAAACCGGCCACAAGGGCCGGTTTTTTTATATCTACCGGAACGGCCCGGTTATCCCAACTGGCAGCCCGCCAGATCGGCACCGCTCTCGAGCAACTTTTCCCGCCGCGCACCCTCGCCGCGCACATAGCGCAGCCACTGCTCGGCGCTATTGCGCAGCTTCTCGTCCTCGGCCGCCTGCCGGAACACCGGTTCCGCCTGCCGATAGCACTGCAGGTTGACCAGCGCCGCCCCCAGGGTCAGCTGGGTCAAGCCCGGTCGCGACAGGCCGCCCTTGCGCAGGGCGCTGCGCGCTTCCCGCACCGCGGCGCTGTTGTCATCCACATCCAGATAGGCCGAGGCCAGCCGCGCGGCGATCGCGCCGCTGTCCGACAGATTGGCCGCCCGCTGCAACACCGGCAGCGCGCGCCGGGTTTCCCGGGCCTGCAACCAGGCACTGCCCAGGGTTTCCAGGTTTTTGGCGCTGGCCTCGACCTCTCCCGCGGCCATGCCCTGCTCCAGCACCCGGGCCGCCCGGAATGGCACCTCCTCACCCAGGTAGAGATAGGCGAGGGACAACCACTGCCGTTCGCTGCTCAACTGTTTCTGCAAACGCTGCAGATCCGTCACCGCCAACTGGTCGCCGCGGCGCTCCAGCTGGCCATAGAGTCCGCCGAGCTGCTGCCAGTAACCGGGGCGGGGATAGTGGCTGAGCAACTGCTTCAGAATGGCCACCACCCTGGGATAATCCTGCCGCTCGTAATAGAGCACTCGCTGCAGCGACCACCAACCCTCTTTCGGCAGTCTGCCGGCAGTCAGGGTTTCATCGACCACGGCATTGACCAGCTTCAGGGACTCGCTTTTGCGATTCAGCTGATAGTACGCCTGGGCCAGCAGCACCCGGCCGTCGCCGCTCACCACGGTGGCTTCCGCCTGCCACAACTCCAGTTGCCGGGCGGCCTGGTCATAGTCCTCCCCCATGAAATAGAGCTGGGCAACGGTGTAGCGGGTGGCGGTTTTCTGGCGCTCGTCCACATCGGGCTCGGCGATCATCGCCAGATAGCTGTCGATGGCGAGGGCATACTGTTCCAGGGAGTAGTAGCTGTAACCGAGCAGATTGTAGACCTGGGATTTTTCAGAGCTGCTGCTGCAGCCGCTGTCGGGCAGGGCGCGCAACGTCGTCACCAGTTGCTTGAGCCGCTCCGGCTGCGGCGACGACTCAGCCTGTAACAGCGCCTGGATATTTTCCAGCTTGGCGGCACAGACCTGCCCCACCGCCTGGCGCTGGCGGGTTTTCACCTTGGCGTATTTTTGCTTGTCCGCCGACGCCTCTTCCGCGGCGACCGCAGTCGCTACCTGCGACCCCTGCCCCAGCAGTAACAGCAGCAGTGCCATGCGTATCGATTGCCACAAACCGCCGTGCCCCACAGCCATCAGCGCGCTATCCGGAAGGAAAATTTATACAGCACCCCCGGCACTTCCTCGGCCACCCCGTCGACCACCCGGGGTTTGTACTTGAGCTTTTCCGCCGCTCGCAGGGCGTATTTGCCGAAATCCCGGTTGGTGGGGTACTCCTCCAGCAGCTTGATGTCCCGGACACTGCCGGTGGTGGTGATGGTGACCTCCACCACTGCGTAGCCGTCCAGGCCCTGCCGCAAGGCCCGGGGCGGATAATCCGGCTGCGGCACATACACCGGGATGTAATCGGAATCCCGGCTGAAAGCGCCGCCCATACCGATCTCCAGACCGGCCACCGAGGGCAGCGACATGCTCACCGCAGCGACGGGCACAGCCACATTGACCTGTATATCCGGCGGCGACGGCGGCGGGGGCTCCGGGGCTTCGGGTTTATCCGGTTTCGGGGTTTTGCGCTGCTCTTCGATGCTGCGCCTGGGCTGCCAGATATCGGCGAGCTTGCCGCGCGGCTCCGCATCAGGGGTATCGCCCACAGTGCTGATCAGCCCCTGCATGCCCAGCAGCAACGCCAGGGTCACCAATAGCGCCAGTGACGCGGCCACCGTGTAGCGGAGCAACCACATCGACTAGCGCTCCCCGGTGGACACGGCGACATCCTCGATACCCGCCGCCCGCGCCGCATCCGCCACCCGGGACAGGGCCGCCAACTCGGCCTGGCGATCCGCCTGGATCACCAGGCCGCCGCGGGGGTTCTCGTTGCGCAGGCGCAGGATGTGCAGGCGCAGGCTGTCCGGGGTCACCTGGCGACCGTCAATCCAGATACCGTTGTCGGCGGCCACCGCCACCAGGATAGCGGGACTGCGCTGTTCGGCCGTGACCGCCGGGGGGCGCTCGACGTCAATACCCGGCTCGCGAATAAAGGTGGCGGTGACAATAAAAAAGATCAGCAGGATAAACACCACATCCAGCATCGGTGTCAGGTCGATGGCCTGGGGTGGTTCGGGCTGTCGATAGACTCGTTCGCGCACGATGCCGCCTAGTGATCCATGGTCAGGTGGTCCGCCAGCAACTGTTGCTCGCGCTCCGCCACCCGGCGCAACCAGATATTGGCAAACACGCCGGACAGCGCGGCCACCATGCCCGCCATGGTGGGGATAGTCGCCCGGGAAACCCCGGCGGCCATCGAACGGGCGTCGCCGCCACCACTCAGGGACAGCACTTCAAACACGCCGATCATGCCGGTCACAGTGCCCAGCAACCCCAGCAAGGGGGCGATGGCAATCAGGGTGCGGATCATCGACAGGTTGCGGTTGATATTCAGCGCCACGCTGGATATCAACCCCTCGCGGATCTGGTGGGCGCGCACCGAATGGCGTTCCGAGCGCGCCTCCCAACGGGCCAGCGCCCGCTCCAGGTCCTGTTTCAAACCGCTGCGGAAATACCACAGCCGTTCAAAGATCAGGGTCCACATCAGCAACAGCAGGGCGGCAATCAACAGCAACACCGGCCCGCCGGCGTTGATCAGTTTGCCAATGCCCAGCAGTGGCTCCAGCATCAGCGCGCCTCGGCCTGTTCCGCGACGATGCCGGCAGTCTGCTCTTCGAGGATGTGCAGCACGCGCTGGGCACGGCTGTTGACGAAGGTGTGCAGCAGCACCACGGGAATCGCCACACAGAGTCCCAGCACGGTGGTGACCAGCGCCGCGGAAATACCGCCGGCCATGGTTTTGGGATCGCCGGTGCCGAACAGGGTGATCGACTGGAAGGTGACAATCATGCCGGTCACGGTGCCCAACAACCCCATCAGCGGCGCCACCATGGCAATGATTTTCAGCAGGTTGAGACCGGCCTCAATGGCCGGTCGCTCCTTCAGCACCTGTTCGTGCAGTTTCAATTCCAGGGATTCCGCATCCATGGCACGGTTGTCCTGGCCGATCTTCAGCACCCGGCCCAGCGGGTTATCCCCGGAGGGGCTGTCGCTGGCCAGCTGGGTATTCACCCGGCGGGAGACCCCGGCCAACACCAGCAGCCGCCACAGGGCCAACAGCAGCGCCGCCAGCCCCACCGCCGTGATCAGGTAGCCGATTGAGCCGCCCTGATGCCAGCGTTCCAGCCAGCTCGGGCTGTCCACCAGCGCCGCCAGAAGTGCACCGCCACTGGGGCCGGTGGGGTCGATGGCGGTGCGGGTAAAGCCCTCACTGCTGGCCTGTAACTGGCCGGCCGCCCTGGTGACGGCGCCGCCCGGTTGCCTGGCCAGTTCCGCCAGGGTGCCGCTCTCCGGGCGATAGCTGAGATAGGCGCCATCCGACAGCAAATTAAACACCCCGACGCGCACCACCTGCTGTCGGGCCTGTTCACCGTCGGCCTTGACCACCGTGGCCGGGAAACTCGCCACCCGGCCGCCCTCGATCATCTCGCGCTCAATTTCGTACCAGAGCCGCTCAATCTCGCTCAACGACGGCAGGCGGGTATTGCCGCTCATGCGCTCGATCAGCTCATCGAGAAATGCCGTGCGGCCCGGATACTGGGCGCTGACCAGGGAGTGATTGAGGGTGGTGCGGGCATCTCCCGCCGCCGCGGTGAGGTGGCCAAACATCTCCTTGAGGGAACCGAGTCGGTTTTGCAACTGCTCCTGCAGGGCGGCAATTTGTCGCTCGTTATCGGCAAAGGCTTTTTCCAGCTGCTCGGAGCGTTGCTCCGCCGCAGCGCGAATCGCCTGGGCCTGTTGCAGCAGCTTGGCCCGCTGCGCCTTGTCCCGCTTGAACTCGGCCTCCCGCGCCGCCTGTTCGCGGGATTCCGCCACCCGCGCTTCCTTGACCAGTTGCAACAGTTCATCCAGGGAGGCGGCCTGCGGCTGTTGTGGTTCCTGCGCCTGTACCGCTGCCGCCAGCGGCAGCAGTAGAGTGCTACACAGCAACACCCGTATCAACAGCAACGGCTTCATTGCGCCACCTCCGGTGCCGGAATCGGCAACTGCAACAGATCCACCGCGGCCTGTTTGCGGGCGATGCGAATGCCCTGGGCAACGGCGTGGCGGTAGTCGCCACTGTCGAGTGCAACCCAGCTGTTGCTGCCCTTGTCCCAGGCGGCGGTGACCTGTTGGTCGGCGGTTTGGTAGAGCAACGCGATGCGCCCCACCCGCAAAATGGTGACCTCCCGCGGCTCACCGTCGAGCTCGACGCTATCGGCATAACTGTCGATGCGGGTGCCGTATTCGCTCTCGATCTGGTAAGCCTCCAGCACCTGGCGGAATTTTTCCGCACTGCTCAGATCGGCGCGGCTCTGGTTGGCCCGCAGTCGCGCCAGGCGCTCGCGGCGCTCACCCAGCAGAAACGGCATGTCCAGGGAGACAAACTGTTCCAGGGCATCGATCATTTTCAGGGTCAGCGGGGAGAGCTGGCGCTCCATCAGGGTGGCGTTCTCGATGGAGGCCTGCAAATCGGCGAGGGTCTGGCGCTGGTCGGCCAGCTGGGCGTCCAGCTGGGCGTTGTACACCTGCAACCCTTCGATCTGCTTGTTGACCTGCTTGAAGGACTGGAACAGTTCGTCCGCCTGGTCCGCCAGCTTGTCGACCCGCTGCTGGGAGGCCTGGGCGGCGGCGGTTTTGGCTTTTTCTGCCTGCAGCAACGCGTCCACGTCGGCGGCCTGTAGCGGCAACGCGATCAGCGCCAGCAACGGCCAGGCTCGCGTCAATAATTTGCCCACTCCGCTCACAGCGGCACCGGCTATCAATTTTTTCATCAATGGCATTCCCATCACACAGGCTTTCGCACAGTCAGTTGCTACAGCGTTCCAGCACCTGGAAACAATAGGGTATTTCACCCGACTGCTCCGGCTGCTGGCGCTTGATTTCCCGCCAATCAGACTCCTGGAAGTCGGGGAAGAAGGCATCCCCCGCCACTTCGGCATCCACCCGGGTGATATAGAGGCGATCCGCTTTTTCGATGGCGCTGCGATAAATTTGCTCCCCGCCGATCACCATCACCTCCCCGGCGGCAACGGCGGCGGAGTCGTTGGCGGCCAGCACCAGGGCATCCTCAAGGGAGGCGGCCACCGCCACACCCTCGTGCTGCCATTCCGGGTTGCGGGTAATCACGATATTGAGCCGGCCCGGCAGGGGGCGACCGATGGACTCAAAGGTCTTGCGCCCCATCAGGATCGGCTTGCCCATGGTCACCGATTTGAAGTATTTGAGATCCTCCGGCAGGTGCCAGGGCAGGCCGTTGTCGCGGCCGATCACCCGGTTACGGGCCATGGCCACGATCAGCGACAGGGTCAGTTGTGCCATGCCGTTACACCGCCACCGGTGCGGGTATGTGGGGATGGGCCCGATAACCCTGCAAGTCGAAATCCTCGAAGCGGAAGGCGAACAGATCCGTCACCGACGGGTTGATGGCCATGGTCGGCAGCGGGAACGGCGTCCGCTCCAGTTGCTGCGCCACCTGCTCCAGATGGTTGGAATACAAATGGGCATCGCCAAAGGTGTGCACGAAGTCACCCGGCTGCAGGCCGGTGACCTGGGCCACCATCAGGGTCAGCAACGCGTAGGAGGCAATATTGAAGGGCACCCCCAGGAACACGTCGGCACTGCGCTGGTAGAGCTGACAGGACAACCGCCCCTCGGTGACGTAAAACTGGAACAGGCTGTGGCACGGCGGCAGACCGGACTTGACCATCACCGGAATGTCCTTGGGGTTCCAGGCGGAGACAATCAGGCGGCGGGAATCGGGGTTGCTGCGGATCTCCTGCACCACCTGAGCCAGCTGGTCGACACCTTCAAAGTTACGCCACTGGCGGCCGTACACCGGCCCCAAATCGCCGAACTCAGCGGCAAAGCGCTCATCGTCGCAGAGCCGCGCCACAAACAGCTTCATCTGCTCGCGCCACGCCGGGCTGTAGATGGGATAGTCGTCGGCCTGCCCGGTCTGGTTGAGCCAGCTCTGGAACGGCCAGTCGTTCCAGATGTTGACGCCGTTCTCTACCAGATAGCGGATATTGGTGTCGCCGCGGATGAACCACAGCAGCTCGTGAATAATCGACTTCAGGTGGATTTTCTTGGTGGTCACCAGGGGAAAGCCCTCCGCCAGATCGAAGCGCATCTGGTAACCGAACACACTGAAGGTACCGGTGCCGGTGCGATCTTCCTTGCGCACACCGCCGTCGCGGATATGTCGCATCAGGTCGAGGTATTGCTTCATGATCTATCCTTCAACAGCCATCAGAGCGCAGCGCTGGTCACCCGCCCCCGCCACCAGGCCCAGAGCATCACCGCGGCACCCACCGCGAACATCGGCAGGCACAGCAACTGGCCCCGGGTCATCCAGCCGAACAGGTCGAAACCGATATGGTTGTCCGGGGAGCGAAAAAATTCCACCAGGAAACGGAAGCTGGCATAGAGCGCCAAAAACAGCCCGCCGACCATGCCCGCCGGGCGCGGCTTGCGGGAAAAAAACATCAACAGGGCGAACAACAGCAATCCCTCCAATGCCGCTTCGTAGAGCTGCGAGGGGTGCCGCGGCAACTGCTGCGGATCGCTGGGAAACACCATGCCCACCCAGGCGTCGGTGGGGCGCCCCCACAGCTCCTGGCCAATAAAGTTGCCCAACCGTCCCAGGCCGAGGCCAATGGGCACCATCGGGGCAACGAAATCCCCCAGCGCGAGAAAGGGCTGGCGGATATGGCGGCTGTATAACCACAGGGCTACCAGCACCCCGAGCAAACCGCCGTGGAAGGCCATTCCCCCCTCCCAGACCCGGAATAACCACAGGGGATCGGACAGCCACTTGTCCAGGTTATAGAACAGCACATAGCCAAAACGACCGCCGAGAATCACCCCGAAGGCACAGTAAACCACCAGGTCCTCCACCTGCTTGCGCCGCACCGGCGACCAGGCTCGCTCACTGCGCCGCAGGGCCAGCCGCCAGGCCGCCAGGAAGCCGAACAGGTACATCAGTCCGTACCAGTGAACTTGGAGAGGACCCAGCGCAAAGGCGACGGGATCAATGGCGGGATAATTCAGCATGGAATACTTTGGCTGCGGTTCGGGTTGCAGGGATCATAGCCTGTCGACTGGTGGGCTACAATAACGCCATGTGCCTGATCGTCTTCGCTTGGCAAAGCCATCCCCTGTTCCCGCTGATCCTGGTGGCCAACCGCGATGAATACTACCGGCGGCCCTCCTCCCCGGCGCACTTCTGGGAAGATGCGCCGACGGTGCTGGGGGGGCGCGACCTGCAAGCGGGGGGCACCTGGCTCGGAGTACGCCGCGACGGCCGCTGGAGCGCGGTGACCAACTACCGGGAGGGGGAGACGAGTTCAGCGCCGCGATCGCGGGGCGAGCTGACCCGGCAATTTTTACAGGGCGATATGGCCATCGAACCCTATGGACAGGCCGTACAGGAATGCGGTTCAGCCTACGGCGCTTTCAATCTGCTGCTGGGGGAAGATGAGCGGCTGCTCTATTGTTCCAATCGGCAATCGCGCCCCCGACAGCTTGCGGCGGGCATTTATTCCCTGTCCAACCACCTGCTGGACAGCCCCTGGCCAAAGGCGGTGCACGCCCGTGAATGCCTGCAGGCGTTGATTGAAAAACCCCAGCCGACGCCTGCGGCGCTGCTTGCCGTGCTGCAGCGGGAAAAGCCCTTTGCCGACGAACTGCTGCCCGACACCGGGGTGGGCATTGAGCTGGAACGCTTGCTGTCCCCGCCTTTTATCCGCTCAGCGGATTATGGTACTCGCTGCACCACGGTGTTGATGAAAAACCACCGCGGCGACATCAGCCTGTTGGAACAAAACTATCAGCCGGGGGGTGCGTTGGGAGAACGCCGGGAATTTGCGCTCAAGCGCGACCATCAATGAACGCCGCTACTGCGAAACAGCCCCGCCACCTCGGGCTTCTTCAAGGCTTTTTCCATATGCTTCCAGACAGAACCGGCATCGGGCATCAGCATGACCTCTTCCAGCAGTTGTTCCGCCTCGGCCAGACTGACCTGCCGCAGGATGGCCTTGACCTTGAGCAGGTTGGTGGCGCTCATGGACAATACCCGGAAGCCGAGCGCCATCAGCAGCACCGCGCCGATGGGATCACCCGCCATCTCGCCGCAGACACTGACCGGCGTGTCCTCGCCTCGCGCCCCCTCGACAATCGCAGCCAAGGCTCGCAATACACTGGGGTGGCAGGCGTGGTACAACTCGGCGACGCGGGGGTTGTTGCGATCCACCGCCAGCAGGTACTGGGTCAGGTCATTGGTCCCCACGGACAGGAAGTCCACCCGCCGGGCCAGCTCGCGAATCTGGTAAACCGCCGCCGGCACCTCAATCATCGCCCCGACATTGGGCATCTCGATCTGGTAGCCCTCTTCCTCGGTGAGCTCGTCATAGACCTGGTAGATAAGCTGCAGGGCACTTTCCAGTTCGGGCACGTTGGAAATCATCGGCAGCAGGATGCTGAGGTTGTTCAAGCCCTCGCTGGCGCGCATCATGGCGCGCAACTGCACCAGGAAGATTTCCGGGTGATCCAGGCAGATGCGGATACCCCGCCAGCCCAGGAACGGGTTGGCTTCCTCAATGGGGAAGTAGGGCAAATCCTTGTCACCGCCGATATCCAGGGTGCGCATGGTGACGGTGCGCGGTGAGAACATTTCCAGGTGCTCCCGATAGGCCTTGCGCTGCTCCTCCTCGGAGGGGAAGCGATCCAGCATCAGGAAGGGAATTTCGGTGCGATACAAGCCGACGCCTTCGGCGCCCCGATCCAGGGACAGCTGCGAATCCAGCCGCAGGCCGGTATTCACCCAAAGTGACAGATGGTGACCATCGGCGGTCACACAGGGCTCGTCGGTGAGTTTTTCCAGATCCGCCGCCAGCAACTTCTCTTCATAGATCTGCTGCATGTAGGCTTGGCGCATCTCTTCCCGGGGACAGACAATCACCTGCCCGGTATGGCCGTCGACAATAACTTCTTCGCCGTCAAGGCGTCCCCAGGGCAAATCCATGACCCCCATCACGGTGGGAATGCCGATGGCTCGGCCAAGAATCGCCATATGCGAGTTGCGCGAACCCTTCACGGAGACAATAGCTGCGACCTTCTCCAGTGGCACATCGGCAAACGAAGCCGCCGACAGCTCTTCGCCCATCATCACCATGCGCTCGGGAAACTCGGTGCGCACGGTGTCGCTCTGTTGCAGATTGGCCAACACCCGGCGACCCAGGTCCTCCACATCGGAGGCCCGCTCCCGCAGATAGGAATCTTTCATGCTCTTGAACATGCGAATATGACGCAGCACCACCTGCGCCCAGGCACTCTGGGCACACAATCCCTCCTTGATCATGTCAACCACTTCACCGCCCATGGAGTGATCGTCGAGCATGCGCACATACACATCAAACAGCGCCCGCTCCTCATCGCTGAGCTTGCCGACCATACTGGCGTCGAGCGCCCGAATATCCCGCTTGGTTTGCTCCATCCCCTGGCGGAACAGACACAATTCCGCCTCGGTATCAAGCACCCGTCGCTCCGGCACGGCATTGAGATCCGCAGAAGGCGCCACCACCACCACGGTGCCAATGGCGACCCCGGGGGCACTGGCCACCCCGGGGTAGATGCGCTCGTGAACCGCGGTCTGCAGCGGGTTGAGCAGCCTATCCAGCTCGCCGGTGGCGTCGGCGTGGGCAATCACCCCCGCCAGCTGGGCCGACACAGTAACCAGGAAAGACTCCTCGCTTTCGTCGAAGCGGCGTCGCTCGTGCTCCTGCACCACCAGTACACCCAGCACTTTGCGATGGTGGATAATGGGGGCGCCGAGGAAAGAGCGGAAACGCTGTTCGCCGGTTTCCGGGAAAAACGCAAAATTGGGGTGGGCGTCGGCCTCTTCGAGGTTGATCGGCTCGGCACGGGAAGCCACCAGGCCGACCAGGCCCTCCCGGCTGGAGAGGTGTACCTTGCCCACAGAGTCGGGATTGAGGCCATCGGTAGCCATCAGTACATAGCTGTTGGTGCCGGGGCTGTACAGGTAAACCGAGCACATGCCGGTGTCCATCACCTGTTTGACCAGATGAACAATCAGCCGCAGGACCTCGCCGAAGTCCTTGGCGGCATTGACCTCCTGCACAATGGTTCTGAGTGATTCCAACATCAATTCTGCCGCTCCATCTCACACTGCAATGGCGCCAGCTCCTTGAGCGCCCGTCGGTACACATCCCTCTTGAAATCAATCACCTGGCTTACCGGGTACCAGTAACTGACCCACTGCCAATGATCAAATTCCGGTTTTACATTGAGATTCAAGCGGATCCGGCTTTCCTCTCCGACCAGTTTCAGCAAAAACCATTTCTGTTTTTGTCCCACACACAGCGGCTTGCTGTTCCTGCGCTGCATCGCCTTGGGCAAACGGTAGCGAAGCCAGCCGCGGGTGCAACCCAGCATCTCCACATCGCCGGACTCCAGGCCCACTTCTTCATAGAGTTCACGAAATAACGCCTCTTCGGGCTTTTCGCCGCGGTTGATCCCGCCCTGGGGAAATTGCCAGGCGTCCTGACCGATCCGCTTGGCCCACAGCAATTTGCCAGCGCCGTCGGAGATCACAATACCCACATTGGGGCGAAACCCTTCTCGATCCACCACAACCGAACCCCTGTACTTCTTCTTATTTAATAATAATGCCAATGGAGAAACTTACATCAAATACGTGGTTGAGGACAGTCCATTCTCTCGTTAAGCTAGGGCGCCTTTTTAACCTGTGAGTCACATCTGCACCATGGCCCTTGCCCTGTTTGACCTCGACAATACGCTGATTGCCGGCGACAGCGATCACGGCTGGGGGGAATTTCTCGTCGCCCAAAACAGGGTAGACCCGGCCTATTACAAACGGATGAATGACCAGTTCTACCGGGACTACCAAAACGGCCGGCTGGACATGAATGCCTACCTGGAGTTTGCCCTGCAGCCCCTGGCGCAACTGCCGGCGGAAGAGCTGGCAAGACTCCACAGGCTATTTATGGAGGAGGTGATCGCCCCGCTGTGGCTGCCCCGGGCCGCGCAACTGCTGCAACAACACCGCGAGCGGGGGGATACGCTGATCGTCATCACCTCCACCACCCGCTTTGTGGTGGAGCCCATCAGCGACAAGCTGGGCACGGATGTGCTGATCGCCACAGAGCCCGAGCTGATCGACGGTCGCTATACCGGCAAGGTGGCCGGAGTGCCCAGTTACAGGGAGGGCAAGGTGGTGCGACTCAACGCCTGGCTCGCGGAAACCGGACAAAGCCTCGCCGGCAGCTGTTTCTACAGCGATTCCATCAACGACCTGCCGCTGCTCGAGATTGTCGACCGCCCGGTGGCGGTGGACCCCTGCGAGCAGCTGCGCGAAGAGGCACAGCGGCGGGGCTGGGAAATCATCAGCCTGCGCGATTGAACGGCCCGCCATTGCCTGGCCGCGCCGCATACCGCACACTTTCCTCACCCTCTCCATGGAATTCCGTCAGTGCGACTGGACCGATATATCAGTAACGCCTCCGACTATTCCCGCGCCCGGATCAAACACCTGGTGCGCCAGGGACTGGTGCTGATCAACGGCACTGTCGCCGACAGTCCCGCCAGGGCGGTGGCCGAGGGCGACCAGATCAGCGTCGCTGGCGCAGCCATCCATACCCCCCGCCCGCGCTACCTGATGCTGCACAAACCGCCGGGGGTGGTCTCCGCCACCAAGGACAGCGAACACCCCACCGCCCTGGACCTGCTGGACGAGCCGCGCCCCGAACAGCTGCAGATTGCCGGGCGGCTCGACCTCGACACCACGGGCCTGTTGCTGATCACCGATGACGGCCAGTGGAACCACCGCATCACCTCACCGCGCAGTCACTGCCGCAAGACCTACCGGGTGGAAGTGGCGGAAGCCCTGCCTGACGCGCTGGTGACAAAATTCCACGACGGCCTGTGGCTGGAGGGGGAAAAACGCCGCTGCCTGCCGGCGGATCTGGAGATCACCGGCACTCACAGCGCCCTGCTGACCATCAGTGAGGGCAAATACCACCAGGTAAAACGGATGTTCGCCGCCGTCGGCAACCATGTCACCGCACTGCACCGGCTGCAGGTGGGGCAGATTGCCCTGGACCCCGATCTTGCACCCGGGGAGTATCGCTCCCTGACGCAACAGGAAATCGACAGCGTGACATTCCATGAGTGATCCGGCGCTACGCCTGCTGGCACAGCAACAGCTTCGGGTCGAAGGCCCGCAACTGCTGTTGGCCGATGAGAACCTCAATGATGCCCCGCTGTCACTGCTGCAGCGGGAACAACTGACCATCGTGACCAACCGCTTTGACCTGTGCCAGCGCGCCGAGGCGGAAGGCTTTGATTGCCGTTTCAGCGACTTTGCCCTGGACACTTTCGCCGATGGCAGTTTCAGCCAGGTGTTGTTTCGGGTCGCCAAGGAAAAGGCGGTGGCGCACCACATCATCAACCAGTCCCGTCGACTGCTCTGCGATCGCGGCACACTGGCCATCGCCGGCGCCAAGGGCGACGGTATCAAAACCTATACGGAAAAGGCCGGGCGCTACCTGGGCGACCCGCGCAAAGCGGAAAAGCACGGCAACGAGTACCTGGCGGTGCTGCACAAACTGGCCAGCGGCGAACCGCCACTGGACGACCAGGACTACCCGCAGCTGCGGCCCTGCATTGATGCCGACGGCCTCCGGCTACAGAGCAAGCCCGGCCAGTTCGGCTGGAACAAGGTCGACCCGGGCAGCGCGCTGCTGGCCGCGCATCTGAGGGACTTTTTCAGCCGCTTCAGGACACCGCCGGCAACCATTCTCGACCTCGGCTGCGGCTATGGCTACCTGTCGGCCATGGCCGCCCGGCTCAGCACTGCCAGCCTGGTCGCCACCGACAACAATGCCGCCGCGATCCTGTCCTGCCAGCAGAATTTTGCCGCCCTCGGCATTCCCGGCAGGGTAGTTGCCGGCGACTGCGGCAGCACGGTCGCGGAGACATTCGATGCGGTGATCTGCAACCCGCCCTTTCACCAGGGCTTCAGCACAGACAGCGATCTCACCCGTCGGTTTGCCGCCAGTTGCCGCCGACACCTGAAACCCCATGGCAAGGGACTGTTTGTGGTGAATCGCTTTGTGCCGCTGGAACAGTGCGCTGAGCGCGAGGGGCTGCTGACAGAAATGCTGGCGGAAAACCGCAGCTTCAAACTGTTGGTGCTGGGACCGCCGTCACGGCGTTGAGAATTGGTTTAATCCTGGCGTGAATGGTCACCCTGTTCAACCCCGAACAGGTCGATCAGCTGTGCCAGGCGCTGCCGGTCAGCGGGGGCCAGCTCAATAATCTGGCAACCGGCCCACACCCGATCCTGTTGCCCCATGGCGCGGGTCCACAGGCAGTCCATGACCAGTTCAATGGGGTCAAACGGCTGGGAGGGTGCCAGCGGTCGCAGCGTTACCCGGTACAGATGATCCGGCTGGAGGGACAGCCCGCCCATCATCAGCAACCCCTCCATATGGAGGTTCACCAACACCCCCAGCGTCGCCCCGTCGACCGGGTCAACCAGCTCAACCTGCAGGTCGAGCTGGCGCCGGGGCAAGCGGCGGCGCTCGTCATCTGCCGACATGCTATCCCACCCCGACAGCGGACTGGGCCCGTTCATTCAGGTTGCTAAAGATGGTTTCCATGGTGCGCTCCACCAGGGGTTTGGCGCTGCTGCCGATCATGCGCAAGTCGCCGTTGGCCATGGCCCTGGCCAGCTCCTGGCCGGTTTTCATGCCGGAGCGCTTGCCGCTCTGGTCCACGAACAGGAATTGCAGGGTATTGGGATTAAACCAGGCCACCTTTTCCCGCCGCCCGTCGCGGAATTCAAACCAGGTGCCAAATTCCATCAGCCGCAGTTTCTCGAGCAGGGCCTGCTCGCGACCGCTGAGCCGCGACAGATCTGTGCGTTCCCCGGCCCGGTGCTCCGCCATCTGCACCAGCCGGTTGCGAATGTCTTGCGGTGCCACTTCCGGCTGCAGGTTGCGCTCGCGCAATTGGTAGATGCGGTCAATGGAACGCTTCAGCTTCAAGGCCTTGTCGCTGTCGTAACCGATCATGTCGAAACCGCTTTGGATCAGCGACTCCATCCAGGGATAATGTTGCCGCCAGCGCCGCCATTCGCCCGCCGAACCGCTCAACTCCAGGCCCCACAGCATGTCATCCACCAGACCGAGCGCCTGCTGCCAGTGCTCGGAATCCGCCCCCTGGCGCAACAACAGGTGCACCAGGTAATCAGACCAGGGTTGCAGGAAAAACAGCAACATGGCGGAGGGAATATCCTGTTCGGCAATGCGCTGGTGTATTTCCCGGTTGACCCGCTGTTTCACCTCGATCAGGCGATCCTCGCCCCGGGCCTGCTCCATTGCCCGCCTCTCCAGCAGCTTGATGCGCATTGCCACTTTCTGCACATAGCTGTTAAAGCTCATCAGCAGCGCGGCGAACAAGCGGGTATCCATTTCCACGGTGTCCAGCACCTGCCGCACGGTGTTGCGGATCTGTTCCAGCATATCGAACTGGCAGGAACCGTCATTGCTCACCCACTGCGAACCGGCATCCGCCATGGCATTCAGCAACAGCCGGGCGGGATGTTGCTGGTGGCGGAAAAAATCGGCCTCGGCAAACGCCAGTTTCAAAAACGGCGTGTGCAGGTAACTGAGCAGCGCCTTGACGCAGTCGGGAATCTGCTCGTCATTGAGGATGTATTCAAACAACATCCCCACCAGCTCGATGGTGCGCACATCGTCACCCCCCAGTGCCGGCGGCTCCTCGGCATGGGTAATCTGCTGCAGCTGCTCCACCAGGTTTGCCCTGGCGCGCGTGATATCCAGGGGTTTGATCTGGCTGGCCGCGGCGAGAATATCCGCAGCCATCACCTGGTCAAACTGTTGCAACTGTACCGCCGCCTCCACCAGTTCCCGCTCGGTGTACTTCAGCGGCTGACCGGGGTGCGCCACCTGCTGGGATGGAGCGCCCGCCACCAGCCGCTGTTGCAACAGCTGAATACTGTCCAGCAACTGACGCTGGTATTCAGCTGACGGCAGCTCCCGGGGGGGCAGTGATAGCGAAGCGCCGCTGGCGACCACCTCCTGCAAGAGCGGAATTTGCCGCTCGACCGGGGGGGCGGCACGACGGCGGGGCGCGGCGCCGGTGAACCGGTCGGCATCGCCCCCCTGTGACTTTTCCACCTGGTAGTTGAGAGTCGGCAGCACCCCCAGCTCAATCAGCTGGTCATTGGCCCGGCGATACAAATCGCTCAACTGGGGCATGAACTGGCGATCGAATAACTTGTAAATCACCAGCTTCGCCGCCAGCTGGATATCCGTCACTTGCAGGGATTTTTTTAGCGCCTCGCAGTAACGACCCGGCGCCAGCGGCAACTGGCTGTCTGCCACATTGCGGCCAGACCCCAGCAACACCATGCGCTGGCCCAGGGCCCAGAGCTGCTCGGTGTTTTCCACCTCGGCGCGCTTGCGAATGGATGACAGCGCCAGATCCTGCTCGATTTCATCATCCTGCATCAAGGTTATTTGCTGGCGTATTCGCGCTGCTTCAGGGCGCTCGGTTCCCTGCGCCGCGACCGGGGGGAGCCCGGACGCCTGTTCAGAAAAGCGGTCGAAGGATTCGTCCAGGGTGCGCAGAAAGCCGCGAGAAATTTCATTGTGGCGGGCACTGATCTGGGAGCGGGCGTGGAGGAACTCAAAGCCCTGTTCGCCCTCGGAGGGTTTTTGGGAGTAGTCGATCAGCCGATCGTGAACGGTGTGCAGAAAGGCCTTGAAGGCGGCCCGCGATGTTTCCAGAACAAGTTCGCGGGTCATGGCCACTCCCCGCTCGGAAAGTCCACGCCAATTGTTCATTGATCCGCTGTCACCCCTGGTTTTAGCGACGAAATTGAATCCCCTCGATGAAGGCATAGTGTGATGAAACGCACGGAATTACAAGTCGGCCGCCCGCGCATGGTCGCTACACCCACACGCCTCTCAGCGCCGCGCCTTGATTTGCGCCAGCAGTGTCTCCAGTTCCGACTTGACGCCCGGCCTTCGCCCCGCCAGCGGCAAGCCCTGACGGACCAGCTGCTCGGCGAGCTGCAACTGCATCATGGCCACATAGTTCGATGCCATCACCAGGTAGACCTCCGGCTCGGCGTGATCAATGCGCATGGCCCGCTCTGCCACCGCATTGGAACGATCATATTCACGGGCTCGATTCAGTCGCCAGGCCTCCTCCAGCAGATTGACAACCGCACTGTTGCCGGACACCGGTGCCGACGCCGAGGGTTCAATCCGCGGGCCACCGGGCTCTTCCACCACCGGTGGCGGCGCCGGTACAGGACGAGGTGGCGGCGGTTGCGTGCTGGTGCCAGCCGGGGTGGTTCCCACGGGATGTGACTGGCTGACCGGCACATACACCTGGGCACAACCACTCAGCAGGCCGAGCAGCAATAGCGCCGCCGCCAGAGAAAATCGTTTCATTGCCATCCGAATTTGCCCTTAAACCAGTCAATGACGCCATCAAACGGCGCGGGGCGGCAAGCGCTCTGCCGCTGCGGCTCACTGCCATCAATAAACGGCAGGTAGCGGACACCTTCACAGCCCTCGCGGCTCAACAGCCCCGTGGCGGGTTCCACCCAATGGTAACTGACGCCATCGGGCTGGTTAAACACCATCGAGCGGTTATCCAGGGTCGCCATGATATCCGTCCACAGTTGCAGCGCTCCCGTGCCGCCGGTCAGCGGCATCTTGCCATTGTCATCGCGGCCGAGCCACACCACGCTGAGGTAGTTGCCGCTGAATCCGGCAAACCAGCTGTCCCGCTGGTCGTTGGTGGTGCCCGTCTTACCGGCCAGCACCAGGGATTCCGGCAAGCGGCGGTAGGCACTTTTACCGGTACCCTCGCGCAACACGACCTGCATGGCATAGTGCAGCAGGTGCATCGCCCTGGGATCAAAACGCTGCTCCCCCTGAAAGGGATAGCGTTTCAGCGGGGTGTTGGCGGAGGTAAACACCGAATCAATCGCCCGCAGCGGCGTGTAAAAGCCATTGGCCGCGATGGTGTGATAGAACTGCGCCACTTCCGCGGGGGACATGGAAACCGCACCCAGCAACAATGAGGGCAGTGCCGGCAGGGAACCCTCATAGCCCAGCCGATGCAGGGCATCCACCACCTTGTCCACGCCGAGCTCCAGCCCCAGCCGGGCCGCCGCCTGATTGTAGGATTGCCCCAGCGCCTGGTAGAGCGGTACCGGCCCGTGGCTTTCACGTCCAAAATTGCGCGGCTCCCAGACATCGCCATCGGCCCCGTCGACCGAAATCGGCGCATCGTCGATCAGGCTGGCGAGGGTATAGCGAGCCGGTCGCTCCAGCGCCGCCAGATAGACCGCCGGCTTCACCGTGGAGCCAATCTGCCGCCTGGCGTCCAGCGCCCGGTTGAAACCGGCATAGCCCCCCTGGCGATCACCCGCCATGGCCACCACCTCGCCGGAACCGACCCGGACAATCACCGCGGCACCCTGCAACTTGCCCGAGTCGATGTGATAGCCGCTCTCCAGGTTGGCGATCCGGCTGGCCACCCTGGCCTCCAGCTGGCGCTGCACCTGGGGATCAAAGTGGGTAAAGATGCGCAATCCTTCCGTCTGCAGATCGGACTCGTCATAGTGTTCCCGCAGCCGCCGCTTCACCATGTCCAGGAACGCGGGATACTGCCAGCGCCCCACCTTGCCATTCTGCGCGGGCACCACACCCAGGGGATTCCGGCTCGCCCGCTGGGCCTGGGCCGCGTCGACCACCCCCTGCTCCGCCATCAGCTTCAGCACCAGATTGCGGCGCTGCAGGGCCCGCTCCGGCTGGCGCCAGGGATTGTAGTAGGAGGCACCCTTGACCAGGCCGATGAGCAATGCCACCTGGTGCAATTCCAGATCCTCCAGGGGGCGCTGAAAGTAGTGGCGACTGGCCAGCCCAAAGCCGTGCACGGCGCGATCTCCCGCCTGCCCCAGATAAACCTCGTTGATATAGGTTTCGAGGATTTCCCCTTTGCTGAAATGCAACTCCAGCAGCACCGCCATCAGGGCTTCCTGTACTTTGCGACTCAGGGTGCGTCGCTGGTTGAGATAGAAGTTTTTCACCAGCTGCTGGGTGAGGGTGCTGCCACCCTGGGAGAATCGGCCCTGTTTAATGTTGGCCACCATGGCGCGGGCCACACCGCGGAAGGACAGCCCGTGATGCTGATAGAACCCCTGGTCCTCCACCGCCACCAAGCCGTCGGCCAGATAGGGCGGCAACTGGGCCAACTGCACCAGCTCCCGGTCCTCCTTGTGAGCCGGGTAAATGCCACCGATCACCATCGGCTCCAGCCTGGCCAGGGCCAGCTCGCCGCCGCGGCTGTCCGTCAGCGCAGAAACCTGATTGCCGTTGAACGACACCCGCATCAGGTGCGCCGGTTCGGTGCCGTCCCAGAATTCGAAACCGCGGGAAAAGAGTTCGATCCGACTGCTGGCGACGCTGTACTGTCCCGGCTCCTTGGCGGCGGGCACCCGCCGATAGCCGAGGCTGTCCAGCTCCCACTGCAGCTGTTCCCGGCTGACCGCCTGGCCCTGGTACAACTCCAGCGCCCGGCTGTAGACATGGGAGGGCAGCGACCACTTCTTGCCGGAGAATTTCTGGTAGACCACCGCATCCAGCACCAGCAGCACCAAAGCCCCCAGCACCAGGGAAACGGCCAACAACCGCCACAGCCAACGCCAGCGGGACGGCGTCTTGCGGCCGCCGGGTTTCTTCTTCTTGCGTCGTTTGCTAACCACTCGTTCTCCTCAATTCGGGCCGTCGCGCCACAACTGGCACGCTCGGCCTTTACTCTGTCTCAGAGCGGGGCATAATAGCCGCCGAATCCCTTTTCATAAATGCCTTTTCCCATGAGCCAATACCACGTCTACGGCCTCGGCGCTGCCCTGGTCGATACCGAAATCGAAGTTACCGATCACGACTTGCTGCAACTGGACATCGACAAGGGGCTGATGACCCTGGTGGACGAACAGCGTCACCACCAATTGCTGGGCCACCTGAATGACCACCTCACCGCCTCAAAGCGTGCCAGCGGCGGGTCCGCCGCCAACACTATCATTGCGGTGAGCAGTTTCGGCGGCAGGGCGTTCTACTCCTGCAAGGTGGCCGATGACGACCACGGCCACTTCTATCTAAACGATCTGGCCAGCGCCGGGGTTGACTACCACCACAATGGCAAACTGGCCGACGGCATTACCGGCAAGTGCCTGGTATTGATCACCCCGGATGCGGAACGTTCCATGAACACCTTCCTCGGCATCAGTGAAACCCTGTCCGAGGCGGAATTGCATCCGGAGGCCATTGCCAACTCGCAGTACCTCTACATTGAGGGCTACCTGGTGACCTCCGACAGCGGCCGGGCAGCGGCCATTCGCGCCCGCGAAATCGCCGAACAGCACGGTGTCAAAACCGCCCTGAGCCTGTCTGATCCGGGCATGGTGCAGTTTTTCCGGGAGGGGCTGCAGCAGATGATCGGCCAGCGGGTCGACCTGTTGTTCTGCAACGGGGCGGAGGCACTTGGCTGGACCGGGGCCGACGACATCGAAAGCGCTGCTCGGGCACTGCTCAAGGTCAGCAACAGTTTCGCCATCACCCTGGGCGCGGAGGGTGCCCTGGTCTGCGACGGCAGCGAGTTTTACCGCATTGCGCCGCACCGGGTGACCGCCGTGGACAGCAACGGTGCCGGCGATATGTTTGCCGGGGCGTTCCTCTACGCCATTACCCACGGCTACGATTACCCCGCCGCCGGTCAGCTGGCCAGCCTGGCATCCGCCAACGTGGTCAGCCAGTTTGGCCCGCGGCTGCCCCTTAGGCAGTACCCGGAGATTTTCAGCGCCTTCGCAAGCGCTACCCGGACCGCGGACTAATCCAGGTTGGACAGCGGCATCGGCCTGGCAATCAGGTAGCCCTGGGCATAGTCGACACCGATTTCCTGAAGCATGGACAGCTGGGTGTTGTTCTCCACACATTCGGCAATGGTGGCGATACCCATGATGTGCCCCAGGTGGTTGATGGTGCTGACCATGGAGTAGTCCACCTCATTCAACTCCATGTTGCGGATGAAACTGCCGTCGATTTTCAGGTAATCCACCGGCAGCTCCTTCAGGTAGCCGAGGGATGACAGGCCGCTGCCAAAGTCGTCCAGAGAGAAATAGCAGCCCAGATCCTTGAGGGCGCGAATCAGGTCCATGGCCCGGTCGAAGTGGCGGATGGCCGCGGTCTCGGTCACCTCGAACTGCAGCCGGGACGGACTCACTCCGGTGCTTTGGAATTTGCCAATAATAAAGTCCTTCAAGCCCTCGTCGCTGATCGTGTTGCCGGACAGGTTGACCGCAAAGCGCTGCTCCTTGTCCTTGTTCTGCTGCAGGTGATCGAAGATGTGGTTCAGCACCCAGCGGTCGATATCCTCCACCAACCCGTAATGCTCGGCCACCGGGATAAACTTGCCGGGCGGCACAATATTGCCCTCCCGATCCACCATCCGCACCAGCACCTCGTAATGGCGCACGCTGGAGGCCCGGCTCTCGCGCACCGGTACAATGGGCTGGCAGTACAGCACAAAGCGATCCTCTTCCAGCGCCTCGGTGATGATCGGAATCCATTGGGCGATACTCTGGCGCTGACTGACCTCGACACTGCGGTAGTTGAAGTTGATGCGGTTGCGCCCGGACTCCTTGGCGGTGGCGCAGGAAGTGCCCGCCGCTACCAGCACATCGATTTCCGAGGTGGTACTGCGGTCGATCACCTTGGCGCCGATACTGGCGCCGACCTTGAGGCGGCGCTCGCCCCAGGGGAAACTGAACTCCTTGATCTGCCACAGTAACTGTTCCGCCAGCTCGCGGCTTTCCTCCACGCTGCGATCATTGAGCAGCAGGGCAAATTCGTCGTTGCCGATGCGCGCCACCACATCCCGCGGCTCCGCCTGCTTTTCCAGCAGCCGGGCGAACTGGCACAGCAGCTCATCCCCCGCGTTGTGGCCACAGGTGTCATTGATCACCGAGAAGTTGTAGAGGTCGATGTACAACAGGGTGTGGGTGGTCTCATCGGAGTGGGCGGCATCGATGGATTTGAGAATCTCATTTTCCAGGCAGCGGCGATTGGCCAACTGGGTCAGCGGGTCGTGGGTCGCCTGCCAGGTGAGCCGGGTGGACACCCGCCGCGCCTCACTGATAGAGCGGAATACCATCACCGTGCCGGTGATCTCATTCAAGCGGTTGCGCAGCGGTGTGGCGGTGACCACCACCTGGAAAGGCTGCTGGCCGGGCACTTTCAAGAGGGTACTTTCCGGCGCCGAAATCGCCTTGCCCCGGGCCAATGCCGCCACACAGGGGGACTCCACCGGCTGGCCGGCTTCGTTGACCAGCGCCATCAGTTCGTCCACATAGCGGTTCGGCTGGGAGTCGTTGACGCCGAGCAGTTCCATGCCGATGGGATTGAGGTGCTCCACCAGGCCATGGCTGTCGGTGAGCAAAATGCCATCGACCACCTGGCTGAACACGGTGCTGATCAGCTTGCGCTGGTGGAACAAGGCTTCCAGGTTGGCCGATTCCAGGGTGACATCCTGAAGCAGCACCACCCAGCCGTCCCGCAGGGCTGCGGACGGGAAGCAGCTGGCGCGCAGCCCGAGGCTCTCGCCGTTCGCCGTCGCCCCCTCCAGAACCAACCCCTTGCCATCCTCGCAACCTTCGAGGGCGGTTTTGAAGTCGCCACCGACTTCGATATTGAAGCCCGGCAGGAGAACCCGCAGGGGCCGGTTCTTCAGCTGCTCCAGACTGAGGCCAAACAGCGCCTGCAGGGGTTCGTTGGCATCGGCAATCAGGTGTTGACTGTCCAGCACCAGCTTCGGCAACCGCACCGCTTCCAGATAGACCGGGCAGCGCCCCGCATCCAGCTGGGCAGCCGCCGTTTCGCGGCGGCTCGGCTGGCTGACAATGGGATTAAAGGGCGCTTCATCCACCTGCACCATACAACAGGCGCCGATATCCGGCAGCTCCAGCGGCGTGAACTGCACCCGGTGCAGCGGCATCTGGCGGGGACCGCCCGCCATGGTGATTTCCATACTGTCGAGATGGTCGGGATGGTGCTGCTGATCCCAACTGGTCACCCGCCCCTGGTAGAGCGCCTCGTCAACCGCGTCGGCAAAGGCGGTTCCCACCAGGCTGGGAAACAAGCCGTCAAAAGTGCGCTCGGCGACATCCTGTGCGGGCATCCCGGTCCAGTCGGACAGCCACTGGTTCCAGAAGCGGATCCGCAGCCGGTCATCCAGCAACATCACCCCCAGATCCTGGTGCTCCAACAGCGCCAGCGCCAGATCATAATTCGCTGCGGGCGCCAATTTGACCTGGGCGGGGATATCAGTGTTCATGGTTTTGCTTTTCCCTGTATGCCTGTTCCGGCGCCACTAACATGTCATTCCCCCGCGCCTGCTAACCCTGGGCCAGCAGCTCTCTCAGGTCAATTATCGCCGCATTGGCGCGACTGATATAGGATGCCATCACCAGCGAATGGTTGGCCAGCAGGCCAAAACCGCTGCCGTTGAGGATCACCGGGCTGTAAACGGCCCCCTGGCTGGCCTCCAGTTCGCGAATGATCTGCTGCAGACTCACCCGGGCATTTTTCTTGCGCAACACTTCATCAAAATCGACTTCAATGGCCTTCAGCAGGTGAATCAGCGCCCAGGTACTGCCGCGGGCCTCGTAAAAGACATCATCGATTTCCCGCCAGGGGGTTTTGACTTTCAGCTCCCCCGGGGCACTGGTGGACTGCTGACTGGCCGTATCACCGGCCAGATCGGTATTGATACGGCGCTGCCCGACACTGGCGCTCAGGCGCTGGGACAGGCTGCCCAGCCGGGTTTCCACGGTGCCGAGCCAGTAGCGGAGATTGTCTGCGCGGGCATAGAATTGGGCATCGAATTCATCGTCGTCGGTGAGGCGCCGCAGATACCCCTCCAGATAATGCACCCCCTCCCGGTATTCCGATTCGGAGGCCGGCACCACCCAGCTGTTGTGGTCGAAGTTAAAGCGCGACTCCGCCAGCGCCAGGTCACCGTCCTCGGTGGACTGCGACAGGGAGCGACTGAATGCCTCGCGCAGGGCCTTGCTGAAATCCCGCACCTGAATCAGCACACCGTATTCCCAGTTCGGCACGTTGTCGAGCCAGATGCCCGGCGGCGTCACGTCATTGCTCAGATAACCGCCGCGCTTTTCCAGCAACGTCTCCATGATACCGATCAGCGCCGCCGCCGAAGTGCCGCCCACCACCTGCCGCGCGGCCCGCAACTGGGCATTTTCAGTGACATCAAAAGTTGCCGGCTCATCATCCCAGTACCAGCCGAGTCCCAGCACCAGCAGCAGATAGACCAACGCCAGCACCACCCCGGCGCGAAGCCAGAAGGGATTGTTCGGCCCGGTGTAATCCTCCGCCAGCGCCTCGCCGACATCGGAGGCCCTGCGGCTCAACCTGTTCATCCAACGGGGTATTTTCATCAGTTCTCATCCTCCGCCAGCACACTTCGCACCGGCACACTGAGTTCCATCTCCGGACAGCCCTCGAACAGCAACCTGATGCCATACCGCTCACCATCCACAAGATCAGCCTGCACGCCGAACAACATCAGATGGTAGCCGCCCGGCTGGAGCTTGACCTGCTGCCCGGCGGGAATCAACAGATCGGCGACGGGGCGCATTGCCATGACGCCCCCCTGGTGACTGTGGGCATGCACCTCGGCACGGCGCGCCAGCGGGGACGAGGCGCCGACCAAATGGCAATCCCGGTCGAGGCCATTGGTCAAGGTCATGAAGGCCGCCGTCACGGTCTGACCGGGGGGCAGGCCCCGTATATAGGCACCGTTGACCACTAATTCTCCCGCCGTGGCGGGCACTGCCAGCAACAATAGCAGCCCAAACAGAATATTCCTTTGCATTAAACCCGTTCCCCGATTGATACCCGGCTGACTATAACATTGCCACCCCCACCGGAAAATGGCTGTCGCACCACGCCGACGGGCTCCGTACAATAGTGAACCAATGATCAGCCTACCGCTCCAACCGGGACAGGATCCCCAAATGAGATACCCCATGCCCCACCGACTGGCCACTACCCTGCTGCTCTGTGTGCTGCTTGTCAGCCCGCTGGCCGGTGCCGATGCGCTCTTTGAGCGCTCTCCGGGGAGCCCTGGCCCGCTGGAACAGCCCACCACGTTTCTACCCGTGGAGGACGCCTACCAGCTCACCGCCAGCTACCGTGGCGAGGCACTGATACTGGACTGGCAAATTGCCCCCGGCTACTACCTGTACCAACATCGTTTTAAAATTTCCGACGCAGATCACAGGCCGCTAGCGCAACCGCTGCAATTTTCCCCGGGCAAGCTGATCTACGACGACTACTACGAGCAAGAACTCACGGTCTACTACACACACACAGAGGTGATTGCCCCCCTCGACACCGCGGCCGACACACTGATCGTGGAATCACAGGGTTGCGCCGATGCCGGTCTCTGCTACCCGCCGCGGCGTCAGCAACTGGAAATCGACCGCAGCCGCGGTACTGTCACCATCCGCGAGGGGGCAGACCTGGCCCCTGCGACCTCGACGCCAGCGCCCACAAGCACTGCCCAGCTGCCTTTGATGCTGCTGTTTGCCGTGCTCGGCGGCATGATTCTCAACCTGATGCCCTGTGTTTTCCCGGTGCTGTCCATCAAGGCCATGAGCCTGACCCAATCCCATATCAGCCCCCACGGCAAACACCTGCACGGCCTTGCCTACACCCTCGGCATCGTGCTCAGTTTCATGGCCATCGCCGCGCTGCTGATCGCGCTGCGTCGCGCCGGCGAGGCAGTCGGATGGGGGTTTCAGTTGCAGTCCCCTGTTTTTGTGGGGCTGCTGGTGTACCTGTTTGTACTGATGGGACTCAGTTTCTCGGGGCTGCTGAGCTTTGGCAGCCGGCTGATGAACCTCGGCCAGACCACCACTCAGGGCCACAGCCTGACAGCCTCCTTCATGACCGGGCTGCTGGCGACCCTGGTGGCCAGCCCCTGCTCGGCGCCCTTCATGGGCACCGCACTGGGCTTTGCCCTGGCACAGGCCAGCTGGGCGGCCATGGCGATCTTTATCTGCCTGGGACTGGGCATGGCGCTGCCCCTGCTGGCCCTCTCCTGGTGGCCGGGACTGACCCGCTTGCTGCCCCGTCCCGGCCCTTGGATGGAACAGTTCAAGGCCTTCCTGGCCTTTCCGCTCTACCTCAGCGCTGTCTGGCTACTCTGGGTACTGGGCCGCCAGGCGGGCAGCGATACGGTGGCCGCCGTGGCCGCCGGCATTGTGCTGATCCTGTTTGCCCTGTGGCTGGTGGGAGTGCGCAAAAGCCCCCTGACCCGCGCGGTCGCGGTCCTGTGTGCGCTGGCCGCACTGGCGTTGCCCTGGCAGACCCATCACAACGGCGAGCCGGTTCACCACCCCTGGGAGGCCTATACCGAACAGCGGCTGGAGCAATTGCTGTCCCAGGGCGAGCCCGTGTTCGTCAACCTGACCGCGGACTGGTGCATTACCTGCCTGGCCAACGAACGGTTGGCCCTGAGCTCGGCAACCCTGCTGGCCGCGTTTCAGGCACAGCACATCAGCTATTTGAAGGGCGACTGGACCAACTACAACCCGGAAATCACCCGCTTGCTCAATCGGCATCACCGCTCCGGCGTGCCGCTCTACCTGTTTTACCCGGCCAACACCCGCAAGCCGGTGATTTTGCCGCAGCTGCTAACAGAAAAGATCGTTATCAAGGTAATTTCCCCACAAGATTCCTCCAAATAGCACAATTTTTGCCGAAGTTACTCAAACTGGTGCCATTCTGCCCGGATTCGTGGCCGAAAATCCATTAAAAGCCCTTTTCACGCACAAAGCGCACCAAAAGAAAATGGCAACGTGCACAAATTTCAGCGAAAAGTATAAGAAAACGAGGCTAAAATCAGCAAAAGCCAAAAAATTGGACAGTTTTCCGATTTTGTTGCAGACTTCCCGCCAACCACTGACCTGAAGAGGGGCCGGCACGTCATCCGACCGCTCAACCTGCGACCACTCAACCTCGGGGGACACCATGGCAACCATACTGGTACTCAACGGCCCCAACCTGAATCTGCTCGGCAGCCGCGAGCCGGGACATTACGGCAGCGACACCCTGCAGGACATCCAACAGCGCCTCACGGATCTGTGCATCCAGCAGGGACACCACTTGCTGGCCCTGCAAAGCAACGCCGAATACGAGCTGGTGGAGCGCATCCACGATGCCAGAAAGGAAGGGGTGAACTTTATTATTTTTAATCCGGCCGCCTTCACCCACACCAGCATTGCCCTGCGCGATGCACTGTTGGCGGTAGACATTCCTTTTATTGAAGTGCACCTGTCCAACGTTCACGCACGGGAACCCTTCCGCAACAAATCCTACTTCTCTGATATCGCCAGAGGGGTTATTTGCGGGCTCGGCAGCCTGGGCTATGAACTGGCGTTGCAGGCCGCCTTACAACAACTCGAACAACAACCCTGATCTGACCATTTGGAGCAACCACAGATGGATATCCGCAAAATCAAAAAACTGATCGAACTACTCGAAGAATCCGATATTGGTGAAATTGAGATCAAGGAAGGCGAGGAATCCGTGCGCATCAGTCGCAACAGCCCCGCCGCTGCCGCGCCGTTCATGATGCACGCACCCATGGCCCCGGCGGCAGCTGCCCCGGTTGCCGCAGCACCAGCGACGGCGGAAACCCCCGAGCCTGAAGAACAGGCAGGCCACGCCATCAAATCCCCCATGGTCGGCACCTTCTACCGCTCGCCCTCCCCGGGCTCCAAGGTCTTCGTGGAAGTGGGCCAACAGGTCAAGGCGGGCGATGTGCTGTGCATCGTTGAGGCCATGAAAATGATGAACCAGATCGAGGCCGACAAGGCCGGCACCGTTGGCGCCATTCTGGTGGAAGACGGCGAGCCCGTCGAATTTGATCAACCCATGATCATGATTATCTAAGGCCCAGGCCGGAGGAATATCAGCAATGCTGGAAAAAGTGCTCATTGCCAACCGCGGCGAAATCGCGCTGCGGATTTTGCGAGCCTGCAAGGAACTCGGCATCAAAACCGTGGCAGCCCACTCCAAGGCCGACGCCAACCTGAAACACGTGTTGCTGGCGGATGAAACCGTCTGCATCGGGCCCAACCCGTCCTCGCAAAGTTACCTGAACGTGCCCGCCATTATCAGCGCCATGGAAATCACCAACGCCCAGGCGGTACACCCCGGCTATGGCTTTCTCGCCGAGAATGCGGATTTTGCCGAACAGGTGGAAAAGAGCGGCTTTATCTTTATCGGCCCCACCGCCGAAGTGATCCGCACGATGGGCGACAAAGTCGCCGCCATCGACGCCATGCGCAAGGCCGGCGTACCCACGGTGCCCGGCTCCAATGGCCCGCTCAATGACGATGAAGATCGCAGCCGCGCCTTCGGCCGGGAAGTGGGCTACCCGGTGATCATCAAGGCGGCCGCCGGCGGCGGCGGCCGCGGTATGCGCGTGGTGCGTGAAGAGGAGGAACTGCTCAAGGCAATCCAGATCACCCGCTCGGAAGCCAAATCCGCTTTCGGCGATGACACGGTTTACATGGAGAAATTTCTGGAGAACCCACGCCATGTGGAGGTCCAGGTTCTGGCGGACGGTCAGGGCAACGCCATTCACCTCGGCGATCGCGACTGCTCCCTGCAGCGCCGCCACCAGAAGGTGGTCGAAGAGGCCCCCGCGCCGGGGCTGCCGGAGGACATCCGCGCCAGAATGGGCGGCGCCGCCCTCGATGCCGCTCGCGCCATCGGCTACGTCGGCGCCGGCACCGTCGAGTTCCTCTACGATGAAGACGGCAGTTTCTACTTCATGGAGATGAACACCCGCCTGCAGGTGGAGCATCCGGTCACCGAACTGATCACCGGGCAGGACCTGGTGGAATGGCAGCTGCGGGTCGCGGCCGGCCAGCCCCTCCCCTGCAACCAG
>NZ_JBFHQR010000005.1:0-42208 GCF_041592135.1 Porticoccus sp.
ACTATGTTCACTTTCCTGCTCGTCAACTACCTCTTCCGGGAATTCGTCCGGATCATCAACGCCATTTTTCACCGGGACGATATTGGTTGCGTGAAGGCCTTTTTGTCCTTCTACCAGGTCATATGTTACTTCTTGACCCGCTTTTAGTGTTTTGTAGCCATCCATATTGATGGCTGAGTAGTGCGCAAAAATATCGTGTGCCCCATCTGCAGATAGGATGAATCCATAGCCTTTGGCATTGTTAAACCACTTCACTGTACCTGACGGCATATTAAAACCCCTTGCTGGACTTTCTAGTTATTAAATTTGCCCTGCTAACAACCAACCACTATTTGACTGATTAGTCCCCTTTTATTGAACATTTTTTGCCCAAAACGATTTTCTATAACTAAATAAGGAACAAGTCAAGCGGAGGATGAGATCGATAAACGTACACAAAAAAGAAGTTGCCGGTAGAATTGAGGCTCTAAAAGGGTATTAAAATGTAAGATAGATGAAGGCGTTTTTTGAAAACACTATGACTATGAGTTTGAACGTAAGACTGAGCAAAAGGGATGATGTGGATCAATGGCAACACAGTAGTGATGCTGTTGTCGAAGAGACACGCCCTGAGCTCAAGCGACCCAGGAAGTACAAGGTAGTCTTGTTTAATGATGACTTTACCCCAATGGAGTTTGTCGTCGAACTGCTTGAGGTCTTTTTTGCAATGAACCGCGAGGCCGCCACACGCGTAATGCTGAAAGTACACATGGAGGGAAAGGCTGTTTGTGGCGTTTACACCAAGGATGTAGCGGAAACGAAAGTCGCACAGGTAAATCAGTATGCACGGGACAACGAACATCCCTTGCTCTGTGAAATAGAACCTGTTGAAGATGATGATCTCTAGTAAAGCACTATATAGGTGGCTGTATGTTAAGTAGAGAGCTTGAGTTGACCCTGAACAAGGCGTTCAAAGGAGCCAGCGAGAAGCGTCATGAATTCATGACGGTTGAGCACCTGTTGCTGGCATTACTCGACAATGAGTCTGCGGTGAGAGTACTTCGTGCTTGCGGCGTAGACATTAACGTATTGCGTCACGACCTAGACGAGTTTATTGAATCCACTACACCACTGATTCCTGAAGAACTGGTTGAAAAAGACACCCAGCCGACACTCGGTTTCCAGCGGGTACTGCAACGTGCCGTTTTTCATGTGCAGTCTTCCGGCAAGAAGGAAGTCCAGGGGGATAACGTGCTGGTGGCTCTGTTCAGTGAACAGGAGAGCCAGGCCGTCTACTTCCTGCGCTTGCAGAATGTTGCCCGAATCGATGTCGTGAATTACATCTCCCACGGCATTTCCAAATATGCTGACCAGTCTGAACAGCACGATGGCGAAGTCCACCAGGACGAGGGCGCGGTCGAAAGCGAGGCGCCCGGGCACAGTTTGCTGGAGCAATTCACCACCAACCTGAATGTGCTCGCCAGCAAGGGAGAGATTGATCCCCTGGTAGGGCGCCAGCTGGAAGTTGAGCGGGTCTGCCAGGTGCTGGCACGCCGCCGCAAAAACAATCCCCTGCTGGTGGGTGAGGCCGGTGTCGGTAAAACGGCGATCGCCGAAGGGCTTGCCAAACTCATTGTCGAAGAGGAGGTGCCCGAGGCATTGAGCCACAGCGTGGTGTATTCCCTCGACCTCGGCAATCTGCTCGCGGGCACCAAGTATCGCGGCGACTTCGAGAAGCGCTTCAAAGGCGTTCTGGCTGAACTGAATGCCGAGGAAGGAGCGATCCTGTTTATCGATGAGATCCACACCATTATTGGTGCCGGCGCCGCCTCCGGTGGCGTGATGGATGCCTCCAACCTGTTAAAGCCGTTGCTGACCTCGGGGAAAATCCGCTGCATCGGTTCGACAACTTTTCAGGAGTACCGCGGTATCTTCGAGAAGGATCGTGCGCTGTCCCGCCGTTTCCAAAAAATCGATGTCTCCGAACCGACTGTGGAAGAGACCTTCGGTATTCTGAAGGGTCTGAAGTCGCGCTTTGAAGAACACCACAATCTGCGTTTTACCAACTCGGCGCTGAAAGCGGCGGCTGAATTGTCTGCCCGTTACATCAACGACCGGTTCCTGCCGGACAAGGCTATCGATGTCATCGACGAAGCCGGGGCGTACCAGCAACTGCAGTCTCCCTCCAAGCGCAAAAAAGTGGTCGGCGTGGGGGACGTTGAGGCCATTGTGGCCAAAATTGCCAGAATCCCGCCCAAGAGCGTATCCGCTTCTGACAAGGAACAACTGCGCGGCCTGTCCGACAAACTGAAAATGGTAGTGTTTGGTCAGGATGAAGCAATTTCCGTGCTGTCCACCTCCATCAAGCTGGCCCGCGCCGGTTTGCGCGAGGGCGACAAGCCGATCGGTTCGTTCCTGTTTGCCGGCCCCACCGGTGTCGGCAAAACCGAGGTCTCGCGGCAACTGTCAGAGGTTATGGGTATTGAGCTGTTGCGCTTTGATATGTCTGAGTACATGGAGCGCCACACTGTCTCCAGGCTGATTGGGGCGCCGCCCGGTTACGTCGGCTTTGATCAGGGTGGCCTGCTCACCGACGCCGTCACCAAGAACCCCCACGCGGTGGTGTTGCTCGACGAGATCGAGAAAGCACACCCCGAGGTGTTCAACTTGCTACTGCAGGTCATGGATCACGGCACCTTGACGGATAACAATGGCCGCAAGGCCGATTTCCGCAATATCATTTTGATCATGACCACCAACGCCGGTGCCCAGGAGATGAGCCGCTCTTCAATTGGCTTTACCTCGCAGGACCACACTACCGATGGCATGGAAGTGATCAAGAAAATGTTCACACCGGAGTTCAGGAACCGCCTGGACGCCATTATCCAGTTCAAACCTCTGGACGCCACTGTGATTCATACCGTGGTCGACAAGTTTCTCTGTCAGCTGCAACAACAGCTGGATGAAAAGCGGGTGCTGCTGGATATCGATGAGGAGGCCAAAGAATGGCTTGCCGAGCATGGCTACGATGAGAAGATGGGCGCACGGCCCATGGCGCGCCTGATCCAGGAGAAAATCAAGAAGCCCCTGGCCGAGGAAGTCCTGTTCGGGGACCTGGCAGGGGGCGGCATCGCCAGGGTATCAGTGTCAGATGATGGTGAGCTGGTAATCGAAGCAGAAACGGAAGTTGCCTGACAGGAAGGGCAGGCAACTTATCGCGCGCGGTAGGTGATCCTGCCCTTGCTGAGGTCGTAGGGTGTTAATTCGACTTTTACTTTGTCGCCGGTGAGGATGCGGATGTAGTTTTTACGCATTTTGCCGGAGATATGGGCGGTCACTACGTGGCCGTTTTCCAGTTTGACCCGGAATGTGGTGTTGGGGAGTGTATCAATGACTTCCCCTTCCATTTCAATATTGTCTTCTTTCGCCATGCCGCTCGAATTCTCCAAGACCTGCTTTTCCTAGGAAGTGGCGCATTCTGCCTGAAAATCAGGCAAAGTCAATTCATAGGAACCCAGCGGTCATCGATCAGTAACTCCAGCGGCTGGAAATTCTTCTTGTAAGCCATTTTAGGGCTGCGTTCGATCCAGTAACCGAGGTAGAGATAGGGCAGTCCCAAATCCCTGGTCAGTACCAGCTCGGCCAAAATCATGTAGGTGCCAAGGCTGCGTTTCGGATGGTCCGGAGAGTAATAGGTGTAGATGGCCGACAGGCCATCGTTGAGAATATCGATCACGCCGGCGGCGACCAATTCACCCCGAAGACGTATTTCAAGTATCCGGCTGTTATCCCAAAGGCTGCTGATGAAATCCCGGTACTGAGTCATGGTGGGCGGATACATGTCGCCATCGGCGTGGCGCTCTTCAAGATAGCGCTCATAGAGCGGGTAGTGTTCACCCTCGTCAATGGTCCGGGCAATGCTCACGGTGAGATCAGCGTTGCGTTTATTGCAGCGGTGTTGCTGCCGGTTGGGTTCGAAGTCATTCACCACAAGGCGGGCGGGGATACAGGCTTTACACGACTTGCATCGGGGTGCGTAGACGTAACGACCGCTGCGCCGAAAACCATAGTTGGATAGATAGCTGTAGAGGTTTTTATCGATGCTGATGGCGGGATCGACAAAGGCGGTAATCGCTTTCTGATCCTCCAGATAGCTACAGGGGTGAGGTTCTGTCAGAAACAGCCTGATCGCTCTAACATCTGGCGATATATCCCGGGACATAGCTTTTAGCCCTCAACTCCAGGTGGGTTACATAAGTTTAGTCAATGCGCTATCAATTTCGACAGCATGCCAGTTAAAGAGTTTACCGCGCAGATTGGCCAACCTGGCGAGGAATTCACGGCGCGGAATGGTGACCGCCCCCATCGACAGCAGGTGAGCGTTACTCAGCTGACAGTCGATCAGACTGTCTGTGCTCTGCTGATGCAGTATTCCACTCAATGCCGCCAACGCCACTTTTGACGCGTCCCGCTGGCGGCTGAACATCGACTCACCGCAAAACAGACTGCCGACCATCACGCCATACAGCCCGCCAACCAGCTGATTGTGGTTCCAAACTTCAATAGAGTGTGCATGACCTGCCCGATGCAATGCAAGGTAGGCGAGTTTCATCTCCGTGGTAATCCAGGTACCTCCACTACCCTGAATTCGCGGCGCCGCACAGTTTTCAATGACCTGTAGAAAGTCATGGTCGATTTTGACCACCCATTCGCTGCGCCGCCAGCTTTTCCTGAGTGACCTTGAAACCGCGATCCGTTCGGGGAAAATCACGGCGCGGGGATCTGGCGACCACCACAGCAGTGGCTGACCGGCTTCATACCAGGGGAAAATGCCCTGCTGATAGGCCGCCAGCAGCGTGTTGCTGGCGAGGTTGCCGCCGACGGCGAGGAGGCCCTCAGGGTCCCTGAGGGCGTTTTCCGGATGGGGGAAAACAGGGTCTTGCGAATCGAGTAGCGTCAGATCACGCAAGGCTGCTTCACTCGAGGGCGTCGAGGTATTTTTCCGCATCCAGTGCCGCCATACATCCGGAACCTGCGGATGTAACGGCCTGGCGGTAGACATGGTCGGCCACATCTCCCGCCGCGAAGACACCTTCAACACTGGTGGCGGTGGCATTGCCGTCGCTGCCGCCTTGCACAGAAATATAGCCGTTTTTCATCTCCAGCTGGCCGGAGAAAATATCCGTATTCGGCTTGTGGCCGATGGCGATGAACACGCCCGTGACCTCAATGTCCCGGGTGGAACCGTCCTGTGTGTTTTGCAGGCGCAACCCGGTCACCCCGGCATCGTCGCCGAGCACTTCGGCCAGGGTGTGATTCCACAGCAGTTTGATATTGCCGTTTTGGGCGCGCTCAAACAGTTTGTCCTGGAGAATCTTTTCTGAACGCAAGGAATCGCGGCGGTGCACCAGAGTCACTTCACTGCAAATGTTCGACAGGTACAGGGCTTCTTCGACGGCCGTATTGCCACCGCCGATGACGGCGACTTTCTGCTTGCGGTAGAAGAAGCCGTCGCAGGTGGCACAGGCGCTGACACCTTTGCCCATGAAGGCTTCCTCTGAAGGCAGCCCCAGGTACTGGGCCGATGCCCCGGTACAGATGATCAAGGCATCGCAGCTGTAGCTGTTGCTGCCTTTGAGCTGGAAGGGACGACGACTGAGATCCACCTGCTCGACATGGTCGAAAATGATGTTGGTATCGAAGCGTTCGGCATGGGCCTGCATTCTGACCATCAAATCCGGCCCCTGCAGGCCCTCCACATCGCCAGGCCAGTTATCGACGTCAGTGGTGGTGGTTAATTGGCCACCCTGCTGGATGCCGGTGATCACCACCGGATTGAGGTTGGCCCGTGCCGCATAGATGGCCGCAGTGTAGCCCGCAGGCCCGGAGCCGAGAATGATCAGCTTATGATGTTGTGTCTCTGACATGGCGAAAAATTCCAGAACAATGGGTTTCAAATTGGTGGTTATGATAATGAAAGCCCTTGCGGAGACAAAATAGCATTTCACTATAGGCCGAATTTAGTGAACTAATGCATTTTGGGGCTGCTGGTATTTCCATCTACTGCCATTACAATAGCGGTCAGAGTACAACAGCCGGATATTCCGTTGAGCAGAGTAATACAGCCGAAAAAAAAGCAGGGGCCTGAGATCAGGCCGTCACCATCACGGGTGAAAATGATGCTCAGGGAAGGAGCCCTGATTAGCTGGTTGGCTATCTGTGCCTATTTGTTGCTCGCCTTCCTCAGTTACTCCCCAGCTGACCCGGGCTGGTCCCACACCGGCAGTATGGACCGCGTTGAAAATGCGGCCGGCCCCTTGGGTGCCTGGCTATCCGATGTGTTTTTCTCGCTGTTCGGCTATATGTCCTACCTGTTCCCGGTGTTGCTGGCGCTGCGCGCCTGGAGTGTGTTCCGAGCCCATCAGGAAGAGAGCACCGAGTTTGACGGCGTGGTGTTCGCCCTGCGTATCCTCGGATTGGTGTTGGTCATGGTCTGCGCCACCTCGCTGGCGACCTTGCAGTACGGCGGACTCAGCACATCGCTGCCATTTGGTATCGGGGGTATCCTCGGCACATCCGTCGCGACGGCTTCCACCACGGCTTTCAGCTATGTGGGCAGCACCCTGATCCTGCTGGCGATATTTTTGTTTGGCCTGACGGTTTTTACCGATCTGTCCTGGCTGGCGGTGATCGACGGCGCCGGCCGGCTCACCCTGCGGGGCTTTGAGCAGGTGAGGCTCGGTTTTGCCGGTTACCGGGCGCGCCGCGAGGAAAACCGCCAGGCTGAAAGCGCCCAACTGCGCCGCAAGGAAGTGAAAGCCAAGCGGGCCGAAAAAGACGCAACTCGGATTCCCCCCACCATCCAGACACTACCGAAACGGGAAATTCCGAGTATTCGGGTGGAAAAGGAGAAGCAGACGTCGCTTTTCGAGGAGCCGGTTAGCGGCGAGCTACCCGCTATCAACCTGTTGGATAAAGCGGACAACAACCGCGACAAGGGCTATTCCCGTGAATCTCTTGAGGCGATGTCCAAGCAGCTGGAACTCAAACTCCAGGACTTCGGCATCAGTGCCGAGGTGGTGGAAGTATTGCCGGGACCGGTAGTCACGCGTTTTGAAATTCAGCCTGCTGCCGGCGTCAAGGTGAGTCGTATCAGCAACCTGGCCAAGGACCTGGCGCGCTCACTGGCGGTGGTCAGTGTGCGGGTCGTGGAAGTGATTCCCGGAAAATCCGTGGTGGGCATCGAAATTCCCAATGAACACCGGGAAATGGTTCGCCTCGGGGAAGTGCTCGCGTCAGAAACCTATGAGCAGGCCAAATCCCCGCTGACACTGGCCCTGGGCCACGACATTTCCGGGCTGCCGGTGGTGGCGGACCTGTCAAAAATGCCCCATCTGCTGGTGGCTGGCACCACGGGCTCCGGCAAATCCGTTGGTATCAACGTGATGCTGCTCAGTCTGCTGTATAAGGCCAGCCCAGACGAGGTTCGCCTGATTCTGGTGGACCCCAAAATGCTGGAGCTGTCCGTTTACGATGGCATTCCCCACCTGCTGACACCGGTGATCACGGACATGAAGGATGCCGCCAGCGGCCTGCGCTGGTGTGTCGGTGAAATGGAGCGTCGCTACAAGTTGATGGCCGCCATGGGGGTGCGCAATTTATCCGGGTTCAACCGCAAGATTGCCGATGCCATTGCCGCAGGTAAGCCGATTACGGATCCCCTGTGGCAGCCGGACGAGCACGCCAGCCTGTTCGGCGAAGAGAGCCTGGCTGCCCCCAATCTGGAAAAGCTGCCCTATATCGTCGTTGTGATTGATGAATTTGCCGACATGATGATGATCGTCGGCAAGAAAGTGGAACAACTGATCGCCCGCATTGCTCAAAAAGCCAGGGCAGCCGGTATTCACCTGATTCTGGCCACCCAGCGCCCCTCCGTGGATGTGATTACCGGACTGATCAAAGCCAATGTGCCGACCCGCATCGCCTTCCAGGTGTCATCCAAGATTGACTCCCGCACCATCCTCGATCAGGGTGGCGCGGAACAACTGCTGGGCCATGGGGATATGCTCTATCTGCCGCCGGGCACCAGTGTTCCGGTTCGTGTTCACGGCGCATTTGTCGATGATCACGAGGTTCACCGGGTAGTGGCAGACTGGAAGCGCCGCGGTGAACCAGAGTATCTGGAGGATATTCTCGACGAAGCCGTTCTCGGCAATATTGTGGTGCCGGGTTATTCCTCGGAAGGCGGGGAGGGCGGTGACGACGCCGAGTCAGACCCGCTATACGATGAAGCGGTGGCATTTGTGCTGCACACCCGCAAGGCATCCATTTCCTCGGTGCAGCGCAAGTTGCGCATTGGTTACAACCGCGCGGCCCGACTGATCGAACAGATGGAGGTCAGCGGTGTGGTCAGTGAAATGGGTACCAACGGCAACCGGGATGTTCTCGTCCCCGGCCGCGACTAACTGCACTTAACCTTATTTTGATGACATTCCCTATGATTCGTGCCCTGTTGACCTGCTGTTTACTCACCGCATCCTGCGCGCTTTGGGCGGGAGGTCAACCCGCTGCCAATGCGCTGCGCGCGAGGCTTGCCGGGCTGGATAGCCTGACGGCCAAGTTTGAACAGACCGTTTACGCTGCCGAAGGTGATGTGCTGCAACAGGCCAGCGGGCAGATGCAGGCAGCCCGACCCGGACGGGTGCGCTGGCAAACGGATGCCCCGCTGGAGCAGCTGATTGTCTCCGATGGACAGACACTGTGGCTGTACGACCCGGACCTGGAGCAGGTTACCATCAAGCCATTTGAAGAAGACCTCAGCAAAACGCCGGCAGTACTGTTTATCGGTGATCTGGCCGCACTGGAGCAAAGCTACAGCGTCAGTGTGGAAGAGGGTGACAACACGCTGTTTACCCTGCGGCCGATCGCTGCCGACAGCCTCTACGAGAAAGTCACACTGAGCTTTGTGGGGGATATCCCTCTGGCCATGGCCCTCTGGGACAGTCTCGGGCAAAAAACGGATATCCATTTCCGGGATGTCCAGCCCAATTCACCCTGGGAACCCGAGCAGTTCGTGTTTATCGCCCCGCAAGGGGTGGATATCATCGGCGATGAATAGGGACCTGTTCAGTCGCGATCTCGGCCAGCCCCTGGCGGCCAGGATGCGGCCGCGCACCCTCGACGCCTTCAGCGGCCAGGTTCATCTGGTGGGGGAGGGAAAGTCCCTGCGCGAGGCGATTCAGGCGGGACAGCTGCACTCCATGCTGTTTTGGGGGCCGCCGGGTGTCGGCAAAACCACCCTGGCCCGCATTATCGCCGATTCCGTCGACGCCCACCTGGAAGCCGTCTCGGCGGTGCTGGCCGGCGTCAAGGAGATTCGCGCCGCTGTCGCCCGCGCCCAGGAAGAGCGGGACCTGCGCGGTCGCCAGACGATCCTGTTCGTGGATGAGGTCCACCGTTTCAACAAGTCCCAACAGGATGCCTTCTTGCCCTATGTGGAAGATGGCACCGTAGTACTGATTGGCGCGACCACTGAAAACCCGTCCTTTGAGCTCAATAATGCACTGCTGTCCCGCTGCCGGGTTTATGTCCTGCGCAGCCTTGAGCACGATGACATCGTCAAAATTATCCGCCGAGCCCTGAGTGACCGGGAGCGAGGGCTTGGCGCTCGGGGTTTGACCGTCACCGATGACGCCCTGGAATTGCTGGCCAGCGCTGCCGACGGCGATGCCCGCAAGGCGCTCAATCTGCTGGAAATTGCCAGCGACCTGGCAGTCGCCGACAGAGTGGAACGGTCCGTGGTTGAGGAGGTGCTGGTCAGTGATACCCGTCGCTTCGACAAAGCTGGCGAGTACTTCTACGACCAGATCTCGGCGCTGCACAAAGCGGTGCGAGGCTCCTCACCGGATGCCGCACTGTACTGGTTTGCCCGTATGATGGATGGCGGCTGCGATCCTCTTTACATCGCTCGACGGGTGGTGCGTATGGCGAGCGAGGATATCGGCAATGCCGACCCGAGAGCACTCAGCCTCGCGCTCAACGCCTGGGACACCCTGGAGCGGCTCGGCAGCCCGGAAGGTGAATTGACCCTTGCCCAGGCCATTCTCTACCTGGCATCCGCCCCCAAGAGCAATGCGGTGTATCAGGCCTTCAACCGCGTCCGGGCAGACGTGAAGCAAATGCCGACCTATGATGTGCCACTGCATTTGCGCAATGCCCCCACCAAGCTGATGAAAGAGCTGGATTACGGTGCGGAATACCGTTACGCCCACGATGAGCCCGGCGCCTTTGCCCCCGGTGAAAATTATTTCCCCCGGGAATTGCAGGGCACACGTTATTATTTTCCCTCGGAGCGGGGACTTGAGAAGCAAATTGCCGAGAAGCTGGATCGCTTGCGCGAGCTGGACAAAAACAGTCCCGTGCAACGTTACGGAGAGGACGATACATGCAATGGTTGATGGTGGCGCTGGGCGGTGCCCTCGGTGCGATGGGGCGATTTGCGGTGAACGCGGTGATCTTTCCTGTGATGGGGGGCCGCTTTCCCATGGGTACCCTGGTGGTCAATGTGGCGGGCTCCATTCTGATGGGGCTGTTTTATGTGTTGATCATTGAGCGCGGTGTATTACCCGCTGAAATGCGCAACCTGGTGATGGTCGGCTTCCTCGGCGCTTTCACCACTTTTTCCACGTTCTCGCTTGATAGTCTCGCTTTGTGGCAAAATGGCCACCTCGCGCTGGCGGCCGCCTATGTCGCCCTGAATCTAGTGTTGTGCCTGGGGGGTACCCTAGGCGCCATAACTTTGACCCGATTGTTTTAGGAATTTCCCCACCCCATGCTGGACCCCAAACTCGTTCGTTCCGAGCCGCAAACCGTTGCCGCCGCGCTGGCCGTCAAGGGTTTTACCCTGGATGTTGAAAAGCTCAACCAACTGGAGCTGCAGCGCCGTGAGCTGCAGGAACAAGCCCAGTCCCTGCAGGCCGAGCGCAACGCCTACGCCAAGTCCATGGGCAAGGCCATGGGCGAAGCCAAGGCCAAAGGTGAGGATATCGAGCCCCTTAAAGCCAAGGGTGAAGCGCTGAAGCTGGCCTGCAATGAGGCAGAAGACACCCTCAACGCGGTACAGCGGCAACTGGATGAATACTTGAGCGGTGTCCCCAATATCCCGGACCCGGAAGTGCCGGCCGGCGTATCTGAAGACGATAACCTGGAAGTGCGCCGCTGGGGTGAGCCCCGGGTATTCGACTTCGAGGTGCGGGATCATGTGGATCTCGGGGCAAAACTTGGCCTGCTGGACTTTGAAACCGGCACCAAGATTACCGGCTCGCGCTTTGCCGTGATGAAAGGGCAGGTCGCTCACCTGCACCGCGCCCTGATCCAGTTTATGCTCAATACCCACACCCAGGAGCACGGCTATCAGGAAATCAATGTGCCCTATATCGTCAACAGCGACTCCCTGTTTGGCACCGGGCAATTACCGAAATTCGAGGAAGACCTGTTCAAGCTGACCGACGAGCGCAATTTCTACCTGATCCCCACGGCGGAAGTCCCGGTGACCAATGTGTTGCGGGATGAGATTGTCGATGCGGCTGAGCTGCCGGTGAAATTTGCCTGCCACACGCCCTGTTTTCGCAGTGAGGCGGGCAGTTACGGCAAGGACACCCGCGGCATGATCCGCCAGCACCAGTTCGAAAAGGTTGAATTGGTGCAGTTCGTCAAGCCAGAGGATTCCACTGCAACCCTGGAGCGGCTCACCGGCCATGCCGAGACCATCCTGCAAAAACTGGGCTTGCCGTACCGCACCATTATTCTCTGTGGTGGCGATTTGGGTTTTTCCTCCGCCCGCACCTACGACATCGAGGTGTGGCTGCCGTCCCAACAGCGTTACCGGGAAATTTCCTCCTGCAGCAACTTCCGGGATTTCCAGGCCCGCCGCCTGAAAGCCCGCTGGCGCAATCCGGAAACCGGCAAGCCGGAGCTGCTGCACACCCTGAACGGTTCAGGGCTGGCGGTGGGCCGTACCCTGCTGGCGGTGATGGAGAACTATCAACAGCCAGATGGCAGCATCAGCATCCCGGACGTTTTACAACCCTACATGGGCGGGCAAGTCAGCATTGGCTGATTTGCTGACCCTGGCCCAGAATAGTAATTATGGATCTATTGCCGCTGTTTCATAACCTGCGGGGTCGCCGCTGCCTGGTGGTTGGCGGCGGGGATGTCGCCCTGCGCAAGTTGCGCCAGTTAATCGATGCCGGGGCCGCCATTGAACTCATCGCCCCCGAGATCAACCCCGCTATCCGCAACCTGGCCGGGCAACACAGCCTGACGCTGCAGCAACGCCCCTTTGTCGACGCCGATATCGACGGCGCCGCGCTGGTGATCGCGGCCACCAACGACCCGCAGGTCAATCGCCAGGTCTCACAGCTGGCCCAGCGCCGCAATATCCCCGTCAATGTGGTGGACAGCCCCGAACTTTGCACCGTGGTGTTTCCCTCCATCGTGGATCGCTCTCCGGTGCAAATTGCCATTACCAGCAGTGGCAAAGCACCGGTACTGGCGCGGATGCTGCGCACCCGTCTGGAAGGCCTGATTCCCGCCGGCTACGGCAGGCTGGCCGCACTGGCCGGCAAATACCGCAGCCAGGTAAAAGCCGCGATTGACAGCCCCCTGGCCCGCAAAGCCTTCTGGGAAGAGGTCTTTGAGGGCGACATCGCCGAACTGGTATACAGCGAAAGACCCAAGGAAGCGGAACAGCGCCTGGAGCAGAAACTGGCCGGAGAACAGCATCGCCAGGTCGGCGAAGTCTATCTGGTGGGCGGTGGTCCCGGGGACCCCGATCTGCTGACCTTCCGCGCCCTGCGACTGATGCAGAAAGCCGACATCGTGCTCTATGACCGGTTGGTGTCAAAGGAAGTGATGGCGCTGGTGCGGCGGGACGCCGAGCTGATCTACGTGGGCAAGACCGCCGGGGATCACCCGGTCACCCAGGAAAATATCAACGAAAAACTGGCGGAATTCGCGTTGCAGGGCAAACGGGTACTGCGCCTGAAGGGCGGCGACCCCTTTATTTTTGGTCGCGGCGGTGAGGAAATTGCCCACTTGGCAGAGCGCGGCGTGCCTTTTCAGGTGGTACCCGGCATTACCGCGGCCTCCGGCTGTGCCAGCTATGCGGGTATTCCACTGACTCACCGGGATTACGCCCAGTCGGTGCGCTTTATCACCGGACACCTCAAGGATCACTCCCTGGATCTCAATTGGCAGGACCTGATCGCCCCCAATCAGACCCTGGTGTTCTACATGGGCTTGAGTGGACTGGAGAGTATCTGCAAGGAGCTGATCGCCCGCGGCAAGTCCGCCGCCACCCCTGCTGCCCTGGTGGAGAAGGGCACCACAGCCCGGCAGCGGGTGTTCGTTGGCGATTTGACAACCCTGCCGGATATTGTCCGCAAGGCAGAGGCCAAGGCACCCACCTTGATCATTGTCGGTGATGTGGTCAAACTCCACGATCAATTGTCCTGGTTCAAGGGCTAAGTGTTGCTAAAGGAGAAGACCATGGCCACCTATGATGTTGACCTGTTTGTCATCGGTGCCGGTTCCGGTGGTGTGCGCACCGCGCGCATGTGCGCCCAGCAGGGCCTGCGTGTGGTGGTGGCTGAAGCCCAGTATCTGGGCGGCACCTGCGTCAATGTCGGTTGTGTTCCCAAAAAACTGTTTGTCTACGCCTCCTCATTTGCCAATGAATTTCGCGCAGCACAGGGCTTTGGCTGGCGGGTAGGCAATACCCGGTTTGACTGGCCAACCCTGCGGGACAATAAAAATCGTGAAATCGAACGGCTCAACGGCATTTACGGTAATTTACTGGACAATGCCGGGGTGGAGCTGGTCAGAGGCTGGGCAAAAATCCTGGGGCCCCACGAAGTTGAGGTCAATGGTAAAACCTATTCCTGCGACAAGATCCTGATCGCCACCGGTGGAGTACCCTTCGTGCCGGAATTCCCCGGCAGCGAGCTGGCCATCACCTCCAATGACGCCTTCTACCTGGACCAACTGCCCGAACGTATCCTGATAGTTGGCGGCGGCTACATCGCCGTGGAATTTGCGGGGATCTTCAATGGTCTGGGGGTCGAGACCCACTTGCTTTACCGGGGGCCGCTATTTCTGCGGGGTTTTGATCAAGATGTGCGAGAAACCCTCAAAGAAGAAATTGAAAAACAAGGTGTTAAGATACATTTCTCAACTGATATCGAGAAAATTGAAGCCCTGAACAACGGTTATAGAGCAACCCTGAACAGTGGCGACATGCTCGATGCCGGACTGGTGATGTACGCCACCGGCCGCCACCCCAATGTCAGCCGGCTGGGCCTAGGGAACACCGCCGTACAGACCCGCGGCAACGGCTCGATTGTCGTGGACGACTATTTTCAGACCGCCGAGCCATCAATCTACGCCATTGGCGACGTCATCGGCCGGGTTGAGTTGACGCCGGTGGCCATCGCGGAAGGCATGGCGTTGACGCAAACATTGACCACCGGTGTTCCCGCCCGCGTTGACTACAGCAATATCCCCACCGCCGTTTTTAGCCAGCCGAATACCGCCTCCGTCGGCCTGACGGAAGAGCAGGCAAGGGAGCTGCACGCGGATGATTTACAGATTTACCGCAGCCATTTTCGCGCCATGAAGGAAACCCTGGGGGGCGGTGACGGCAAGGTATTTATGAAATTGATTGTGCAACGCAGCAGCGACAGGGTAGTTGGATGCCATATGGTGGGAGAGGGCGCCGGGGAGATCATCCAGGGCATCGCCATCGCCATCAAGGCTGGGGCTAGCAAAGCGGACTTCGACGCCACCATTGGCATACATCCGACTGCCGCCGAGGAGTTCGTCACCATGCGGGAGCCCGGCTGACGCCCCGCAACTCCCCCCCTGCAGGGTTAAAAGGCGCTGCGGTGCTTGTTCAGCAATGAGTAGATCAGGAATTTGAGATCGGCCAGGCTTTGCCTGGAGGGCGCGGCCGACTGATTCACCACCACCAACAGCAGCGCGTGGCTCAACTCAAGGAACACCTTGGCCAGGCGACCCAGTTCACCCTTGTCTGTGGAAATCTCCATTCGCTGGAACAGGGCGGCCATATGTGTCATCACCAGGGTGTCGTGCTCCACATCCAGTTTGCGCAATTCCGGCACTGCCCACAACGCCTGCACCAACGGCAATAAGCCGCGTCGATTGCGATACACCTCCACCAGTCGGTCCACGGCGCGCTCTACAACCGCTTTCAGGGACAGGTTCTCCACATCCCAGGACGTGATATCACGCAGGGCACTATCCATCTCCTCCAGCCAGGCAACCCCAAGGGCGTACAGTATCGCCTGTTTATTCGGGTAATAATGATAGAGCGTGCCCACCGAAATACCCATTTCACGAGCGACCAGAATGGTCGTCAGCTCATCGAAACCCACTTTGTCCAACAGCGATGCGGTGGTCTCCATAATTTGCTGTCGCCGTTCCAGGGAGCGCTGCTGACTTGGGCGATTACGCGGTGTGAGGGATTTTTGTTGTGATCGTGGCTCAGTCATCGCAATACCTAGAATCTGTCGAGAGTGGAGTAATAGAGCATGCCGGCGACCATCGCCGGCCAGCGCAACAACGTGCCGCCGGGAAATGCACGGGTGGGGAGTGAGGCAAACAGTTCAAATTGTTCACTGCGGCTGCTGATTGCCTCGGCAATTAATTTACCGGCCAGTGTCGCGGTGGGAATCCCGTGCCCCGAATAACCATGGGCGAAGTAGATACGGTTACCCAATCTGCCAAAATGGGGCATCCGATCCAGCGTAATCGCCAGCTTGCCACCCCAGGCATAATCAATAGCTGCTTCAGCAAGCTGAGGGTAGATCCCCAGAATGCGCTTTTTGACGATAGCGGCGATATCCCGGGGCAGGGCAGAACGGTAGCTTTCACCGCCGCCGAATATTAGACGAGTGTCGTCACTGGTACGCCAGTAATTGATGACAAATCGTGAATCCTGCACCGCCTGACGGCCGCGTACCAGCGAGCTGGCCATTTCCTGACCCAGGGGCGCCGTGGCCGCCAGAAAATTGTTGATAGGCATGATGTTGCCGGAAATGCGCGGTTCCAGCTGGCCCAGATAACCGTTGCATCCCAGAACCAGCTGCCTGGCGCGAACACGATAGCCATTGGCCGCATACACCGTCACGCCGCGGGCATCACTTTCATAGCGAGTAACACGGCTGCCTTCATAGAGACGGGCGCCGGCCCTGTGGGCAGCCTTCGCAATCCCCAGCGCATAATTCAGCGGGTGCAGGTGTAATGCATCGGCCTCCTGGAGACCGCCGTGGAAAACCTCAGAACCCAACTCTTCGCACACCTCCTGTCGCGTCAGGAAACGCGATCTGGTGTAGCCATAATGGTCCTGCAGCAATTTGGCATCAGCTTGGAAATGGGCGCTCAGGCGGGCCTTGTGCGCAACGTGGAGAATCCCCGTCTGTAGATCACAATCAATCTGATGGCGCTGCACCAGCGATTTTACCAGTTCTACGGCATCCAGCCCGGCACGCCATAATTGAGCGGCGATGTCGCGCCCATAGAGCTTTTCCAGATCATATTGGGTGCGCCGTTGGCCTGTGCCCACATGGCCACCATTCCTGCCCGATGCCCCCCAGGCAAGGCGATTTGCCTCAAGCAGCGCCACTGCACACCCCGATTCCGCTAAATGCAGCGCACTCGACAGCCCGGTGTAGCCGCCGCCGATAACACAGACATCCACCTCAACATCCGTATTGAGGGCAGGGCAGATTAACCCATCATGACTGGTCGCAGCATAGTAAGACGAGGGGTACTGCCTGTTCTGCCCATAGTGAGTACTCATTTTGACGCGCCTGCAAAACCGAATAATAAATCGAATTAAATTGAATAATAATTCGGTATAAACTAGTATGCAATAAAATTACTCAGAGACTTTTTTATGCAGGCGCAAGAAGAGCTGGCCGCATGGCTGCAGGCCAACAACATCTCGGAAGTGGAGTGTTTGGTGCCGGACATGACAGGCTCGGCAAGGGGCAAATTCATTCCGGCCAACAAGTTCCTGAAGGAGGAGAGCCGCCTTCCGGAAAGTATTCTGGTGCAGACCGTGACCGGCGATTTCAGCAGCCGGTTCTGGGGGGTCTACAGTTCCAGTGACGGCGATATGATTCTCGAACCGGATCTCTCTGCGGTTCGCATGGTCCCCTGGGCAAATGAGCCTACAGCTCAGATCATTCACAACTGCTACGACAAGGAAGGCAATCCCCACCCACTTTCAACCCGCAATGTCCTGAAAAAGGTGCTGGCACTCTACGAGCAAGAGGGCTGGTTTCCCATTGTCGCCCCGGAAGTGGAGTTTTATCTGATTGAGAGAAATCTCGACCCGGATGTGGAACTGAAGCCACCCATGGGCCGTTCAGGCCGACCTGAAACTGCCCGGCAGTCCTACAGTATCGATGCCGCCAACGAGTTCGAGCCGTTTGTGGAGGACATGTACAACTACTGTAATATCATGGAGTTGGATGTGGACACCCTGATTCACGAATCAGGTCCTGCCCAGCTGGAGATCAACTTCCTCCACGGTGATGCGCTGGATCTCGCCGACCAGGTGTTCATCTTCAAGCGCACCATTCGCGAAGTCGCCTTGAAGCACAATATTTACGCCACCTTCATGGCCAAGCCGATGAAAAATGAACCTGGTAGCGCTTTGCACCTGCACCAGAGCATTGTCGACGCCGACGGCAACAATATCTTCTCAACTGCCGAGGGCGATGAGAGTGACAACTTCCGCTGGTATATCGGCGGGCTGCAAAAGTACGCCTATAACGTCATTTCTTTGTTTGCTCCCAACGTCAATTCCTATCGGCGCTTCACCAAAGACGTCTCCGCCCCCATCAACCTCTGTTGGGGTTACGACAACAGGACCGCGGGACTTCGTGTGCCGGATTGCACGCCGGCGTCCCGGCGGGTCGAGAACCGTTTCCCCGGCGCCGATGTCAACCCGTACCTGGCTGTCGCCGCCTCACTGGCCTGTGGCTATCTGGGCATTAAGAACCGCATAGAGCCGACGTCGCCCCATCAGGGAAACGCCTACGATGAAGAGATTACCTTGCCGAGGAGCCTGGAGGAGGGAATACGCGCCCTGGATGAGTGCGACGAAATCAAGGAGGTGTTTGGCGAGCTGTTCGTGATGGCCTACACCGACGTCAAGCTTGAGGAGTTCGAAGCCTTTATTCGCGTCATCAGTTCCTGGGAGCGAGAGTTTCTGTTGCTCTCTGTGTAAGGAATAACATTAAAACAAATCAACAATACGCTGTTATTTAAAGATTTATATTTGCGCGTGCCGGTCAATCTTTAGGCTGGGGGCGAGGGAAGATTGCCTTGTCCTACATCATGGATTGGCCTTTGGTTAGCGATTAAGCTATGAAGATATAAAACGCCAAGAGGGGGGAGAAGGATCATGTCGGAAGAGATGCAACGAACCATTGAGGCACTGGTGGACGGCCAGCGCGGCATTCTGGCCGCCGACGAAAGCAGTGGCACCATCGCCAAGCGTTTTGCCGCCATCGGGGTAGAGTCCACCGAGCAGAACCGTCAAGCATACCGCAGCGCACTGTTGGCGACGCCGGATCTCGGCCAGTACATTGCGGGTGTGATCCTGTTTGAGGAAACCCTCGAGCAATGCGACACGGAGGGAACTGCGCTAACGGCTGTGGCGCAGGCCCAGGGGATTGTGCCCGGCATCAAGGTGGACAAGGGCAAGGGGCCTCTGCCCGGAGCACCGGGGGACATGATTACCTATGGACTCGATGGCCTCGCCGAGCGTTTGACCGACTATAAAGACAAGGGGGCGCGCTTTGCCAAGTGGCGCGAGGTGTATCCGATTTCCCACCACAATCCCACTGCGCTGGGGCTGACGGCCAATGCGGAAATGCTGGCCCGCTATGCGGCGGTTTGCCAATCTGTCGGTATCGTACCCATCGTCGAACCCGAGGTGCTGATAGACGGTGATCACAGTATCGAACGCAGCGCGGCAGTCAACGAGCGGGTATGGCACGCCGTCTTTCACGCCCTCCATCAACACGGTGTTGAACTCGAATACCTGCTGCTAAAACCGAGTATGGTGACACCCGGCAAGTCAGCGCCCAGAGCGCCGGTGGAGCAAGTGGCCGAATGGACCCTGAAAATTCTGCGCCGTACCGTCCCCGCCGCAGTGCCCAGCATTAATTTCCTGTCGGGTGGACAAAGTCCGCAGGAAGCGACAAAAAATCTTAATGCAATCAATGCATTATCTGGACAATCTCCCTGGCAGTTGAGCTTTTCATTCGCACGGGCGCTGCAGGAGCCCGCACTACAGGCCTGGCGGGGCGAAGCTGTCAACACAGGCGCCGCGCAGGCCGTTTTCCTGAAGCGCGCCCGCCTCAATCACTTGGCCATGCTGGGGGAATACCGGGTTGACATGGAGCCTTAAAACTGTTGATGGGCTAAGAGCAGAAAGAGGGCGCGGCAAAGGTGGTATCGGCATTGCTGTGCTAGTGGCTACAGGGCAACTTTCACCGTGCTCGCTTGCGGTCCTTCCTCACCGGATTCCTCGACAAACTGCGCCCGCATCACATCCAGGGCATCAAAATCCGCGTTGACCACACTGTTGCGATGGAAGTAGATATCGCGACCGTCGTCGCTGCCAATACGGCCAAAACCCATCATGGGTTCAATCTCGGTGATCTGGCCGGAGGGATTGGCGCTGTGGCGCTTCACATGCAGGCCGCGGCGGCGGCAGTTCAATTGCCGCCGGGCGGCGTTGAAGGCGTCTCGCACCGCCACATAGGGGTCCTCGTGGGCATGGTGCTGTGTGGTTCACGGCAAACCACGACCTCGCCATCGGGCACAGTAATATCTATTCTCACGTGAAACAGGTTGCCGTGTAGGTGGCGATGGTGGCTTTCCTCGATGACCACATCGCAGTGCATTATCTGGCTTCAGAATTGTTCCAATCCGGCTGCGTGTTCACGAATGTTGTCCTCCAATGCCTTAGACCGCTTCATATGGCGGTAAGTGATCACAGGTAATTTCATCACCAGCCCTCGTTGTTCAGTCACAGCTATAGCCCAGGATATCGAGTCCCTCCTGAAGGTCATCCGGCAGTAGAGGGTGCGCAATCAGATACTCAGCCGTGCGGGCGTTCCAACTGTTGGTTGCTTCAGCTACAGCTTCAGTCCACTCATCTTTCGTGAAATCACCGCGCCCCAGCCACTGCAGAGCGACCACTTCCCACTGCTGGTCGGGCTCCAGATCGTCAATGATGGATTTGAATTCCAGAAAGGTAGAATCGTCCGGATGGCTCGCTAACAGCTGTATCGCCCAGTCGCCACTGGCGTTTTCCTGTTCCTCGGGAAAGGTGACATCTTCCTGGGCTTGAAACCCCCGCGCCAGATTGATCAGGCGACACACCGTTTCGGGATTGACATTCAACATACTCACACCGCCATGACGCTGTGCTGACCTCATTTCAAGGCCCGTACGGGCCTAAATTTCAGGGCCTCTAATCGAAGAATAGCACAAGCTTTAAACTACTTATTTTCGTGAACCATTGTTAGTCATAGGGTGTTTCGACATATTGGACCCTAAACTTTCATAGTGTTCCGATACAGAAAGTACTAAAGTTTTTTACACAAACCCCTAAAGATTCGCAAAAAGGCTAAATCTGATCATCAATAACTACCTGGCGTTATTGAAGTCGTTGTTTTTGGTGGACCAATTACCTGCATGGCATTTCAAACGCATACACGCGTCTGATCAAAACCTCGAAACTGCACTCAGTTGATACCGGTATGGTGTGCGCTGCATTTGAAAGCGCCTGCTGAAACAGCCGTAAGACTTTGGTTTGGCGTTCGAATCCTTTTTCTATAATGAATTGCGCAAGCAGGTGATGTGGGTTGAAGGGCCACTGAACTTCTACCACTACCGCGATAAAGACAAGGTGGAGGTCGATGTGATTTTCGAAAACGCTAGGGGTGATTGTTCTGTGGTTGAGGTCAAGGCAGCGGCAACCTTAAATGTGAAGGACTTTTGCGGCCTGAAACGATTTCAGAGTGTGGCCGACGCTCGCATTAAAATCAGTGTCCTGATTTATGCCTTACCATTGGGAGCGATCTGGTCATGAACAGAAGCTTTACCATAGGCCAGTTGGCCATAGCAGCAGACGTCAACGTCGAGACCATTCGTTACTACGAGCGCCGCGGCTTGGTCGCACAACCGCCTAAACCGGCCGCGGGCTACCGTACCTATTCCAAGGATGCTTTGGCTCGAATTTTATTCATCAAACGCGCACAGGAGTTGGGTTTTACCCTAGAAGAAATCGACAATTTGTTGTCGCTGGGTGACTCGCATTGTGCGGAAGTCCAGGAATTGGCCGAGGGAAAACTGGCTAGTGTGCGGGCAAAAATCAATGACCTGTGCCGTCTGGAGCGAGTGTTGGCGGAGCTGGTGACCCAGTGCCGCATCAATCCTGAAAACGCGGCTTGTCCGATTGTGGAATCCTTGCAGCCTGATTCCGGTCAATCATAAATCGGACTTGACTCCGTACTTGACTACGGCGCTTACACTAACTCCATTGAAATTATCTCGTAGAGCCATGCCATGTCACCAATTGACAAGTTCACTGACACCAATCTGCCCATCATTGGCGGCGTAATGGCGGCTATCGGCGCCAGCTTGTGCTGTGTCGGGCCTTTTGTACTCCTGTCACTGGGTATCAGCGGGGCCTGGATCAGCAGCCTGACGTTACTGGAGCCTTATCGCCCCATATTTATCGCAGTCGTACTGTTATTGTTCGGCTGGGCGGGTTGGCAGGTCTATCGGTCGGTCGAGGCATGCGCACCCGGTACCGCTTGCGCCATACCGCAAATGCGGAAGCGGCGACAGGTTATTTTCTGGATCGCGCTCATTATCGCATTGATCCTTGTTACCAGTAGCTACTGGATTCCCCTGCTTGTTTGACGGTCGGAAATACGGAGGCTCACCATGCAAAAAATCACTCTTGTTCTCGCACTCACTATGGTCAGTGTCTCTGCCTTGGCCAAGCCGCAAATGGTCACCCTGGACCTACCGAGCATGAACTGCGCTATGTGCCCAATCACAGTCAAGAAGGCACTGACCCAGGTAGAAGGGGTGACCAAAGCCGATGTCAGCTATGAACACAAACAAGCCGTGGTGACCTTCGAGGACACTAAAACCAACACCGATAAGTTGGTCGAGGCAACCGCCAATGCTGGTTATCCATCAACCATAATGAAAGTTGAAACACCATGATGCCCAATGTGATTTTACAGTCAGAACTGACCTGTCCCGAATGTGGCCATAAAAAGTTGGAAACCATGCCGACGGATGCCTGCCAGTGGTACTACGAGTGTGAGCAGTGCCATGTCCTGTTGAAACCGAAGGCCGGTGATTGTTGCGTGTATTGTTCCTACGGCTCCGTACCCTGTCCCTCAATTCAGTTCAAGTCAAAAAATAGAGGGGAGAGTGGCTGTTGTGGCAGTTAGTGGTTTTTTCAGTTGATATGCATAGCGCAATGTACAGCGGCGGTTAAACTCGCACACCCTATCAAGCCAATTGCTAGAGCGGCATGCCGGTGCTGGAACTCATGCGCTGTCTTACCGACCGACCTGGGTAAACACCATCACCCGGTGATTACCCAGGTCGGTGGAAAACACAGTGCCGTCGGACGCCACAGCCACGGCGCTGACGTACTCGAACTGGCCCGGCCCTTTGCCGCGTTCGCCGAAGGCCGTCAGAAATTGCCCTCGGTCATCGAATTTTTGCAGCCGGTGATTGTAGAAATCTGTGACAAACAGGTTGCCCACCGGGCCGACGGCCACCGAGGTGACGGTGGCGAACCAACCGGCGAATGGGCCATGTATATTCATGCCCAGCGGGCCTCCCCATTTGCGCAGGAACTCGCCATTGCGGGTGAACATCTGTATGCGGTCGTTGTAACCATCCGCGACAATCAGTCCACCATCTGCAGCAAGCACGACAGCTGTCGGGTAATTGAACTCGCTTGCATGGATACCGATGCTGCCGGTCCTGCCCCATTGCCGGATGAAGCTGCCATCGGCTTTCAGGTACTGAATGCGCTGGTTGTAGAAATCCGCCACATAGAGCGAGCCGTCCGGAGCCACCGCCACGCCCCCAGGAGCATTGAACTGTCCCGGCCCGCTGCCGGATTCACCCATCTGGCGACTAAACTCCCCGGCCAGACTGAACACGCTGATGCGGTCATTCCAGTAGTCGGCCACATAGAGTTCGCCATTGTGGATTGCCAGGTTCATGGGACGTCCCAACTGGCCGGGACCGTCACCCGGCGTGCCGATGCCGCGGCGATATTCACCTAGCTGTGAAAATACCTGGATACGGCCATTACGGGCATCGCTGACGAAGACCTCCCCGTCGCTTACGGCAATGCCCGTTGGATCATGAAACTGTCCAGGGCCATCGCCCAATTCACCCCAGGTGCGGACAAATTGGTAAGGCGGTTCCTGGGCATTCGGCATCCACAGCAACCAGACCAGCAATACCGTAGCAGCGAGCAGACCGGCCAATGACAAGGTTATGCGGGAGAGCCATCGTTTCACGTTGTGAATTTCCCACCTCAAAACTTGATTCGGAAACTGGTGGTCACGATGACTTCGTTTTCCAGCATCGCGCCGTTCAGGTTCTGGGATATTGGCTTCTGCACCAATGCCTCCACCACCCAACGCTTGGTGACGTATTGCAGGCCCGGCGACAGCCAGAGGATATCACCGCCGGAATCGGGATCATCTTGCCCATTGATGTGGTTTTTCCCCTGATGCAGCCAATTGAGTTCCAGCACGCCGTACAGAAAGCCCGGCACGCCACTGGAAAGCTCACGCGGCCACAGTCGCTGCTGCCAGGACAGATCCAGCCGGGTTTCATCACCAAACGCGAAACCATTCGCTGCCCGGTTTTCCCGGTAACTGAGTTGGCCGTCGATCTCGTAGTCCAGCGTTTGCCAAGTGGCCACCACCCCGCCGAAACCGTTCCAGGTACCCGTTCCGTCCTGTAATGAAGGTGGCAATTGTCCCAAGTGATCGGACTTATCATCGTCACCAGTCGGCACAGTCACTCCACCAAACCCGGCCAGCCGAAAGGTGCGACCAGGCGCATCTTCCTGCCAAACGGTATAGCGAGCAAAGCCGGCTAGGTCGCCCAGACCCCGGTTGTCTCGTTCGACGTCCGCGCTCCCGTCCGTCATCTCCAGGGTCTTGTCCATCCAGGGCAGAACGCCGAAAACTGCCAGCTTCGAGTTGACGCCATAACCCAAAACGGATATGGATGCGAAGACGCTCATGTCCCGGCTCATACCGCTGGGATCATCACCGGAGCTCAGCCAGCGTAGTTGCTGGCGGAACACAAATTCATCCTTGGCCACGGGCAAGGCGGTATTAAAGGTGATGGGGGCGCCCATGGCTGTGAACGACAGAAAAGGAGCGGCTATCAGTAATCCGGTGACAATCCATCCCTTTCCGTGAAATCGTTGTCTTCGGTGCCTCATTGTGCTGGCTCCTCTATTTGCTCAAAGGAGCGCAGCGTAAAGCCGGCATTTTTCACCGCCTGCTCCACTAGGGGGCGATCAAGCACCTTACCATCGTCCATAGTGACCACGACCCGACCCTTAGCTATGTCTGTTTCCACTGATTTCACGCCATCGAGTTTCTGCAACTGCTTCTCAATGCCATAGGCGCAAAACGGGCAGGCCAAGCCATCGACGCCAACCTGGTACACGGGGTCTTGCGCCCAAGCACCGACGTAAACCAATGAGGCCGATAAGAACAGCATACGAATAATCTTTATCATATTGCCTCCCGAGTTTTAACGTTCCTGCCAGAAGGTATGGGCGAGAGCGCATAGGTGGCGAACACAACGGCAACAAAAGCGGACCGCCATGTGGCCTTTATCCACGTCACTGCGCGCCTTGCTTTTCTTTCGATACCGCAGATTCAATACATGCTCATCCCGCGCACTGTTGCCACCGCCATGGACACCGTGGTCTGGCCTGAGAGTGTTTCGTCTGGATGCCATTACATGTTCCTGGATGAGGCTATATATTTAATATTAGTCAACGACCTAATTTGACCCAAGTTAACCCGCTTTCACCAAAATCGTCAGGGCCGAATACCTGAGAGACTTACTTACCTTATTAGAACCACTGTCAGGGCGCACGCTGCGGGTCTCGTAAATCAACTGGTGCCGATTCCGCGTGGATCTCAATTCGATACTGGGCTAAGGCGTGAACAGTGAGGAACAGCTGATATGACCTGGCAATCTTCAGAGAGCGACCATTTCACCGAACGGGAAAAGGCTCCGGCCGACAGATGTCGGAGGAAGACCGTGCCTAATTGCGCCATCACTTCGACGAGGCCCTGACGACGGTGATCGCCTTCCAGAACCCGTCGAGCAAATTCAACGCCGCACGGAATGTACCCGCGTGAGGATTTAGCCAAAAGCCGCCGTCGTTATAGCCTACGTTTCAACAATATCGATACAGGTCTATGCCCAAGGTAAAGCGCGATAATCAAAGCTATTATCGAGTCCAACCTTTATCACCTGAAAATAAGGTGAAATATCGAAGTCACGGGGTGCGAACAGACTATGATGCCTGATGCGCATCACCTCTTTGACACAACCAGGACAAAGCGACGAATCGGCCGTCTGCTGCTCGACGATTGGCAAAATGGGGTATCTAATCGACTGGAACGCTTGGGCGATCAGTGTGGAACAGATGGCCCGTGAAGGATCACCTGAACCCAGCGCGATCATCCGCCTTTTATATGACGGAGGGACCGGCGGCGTGGCAATCAGGTAACGGGCCAGATCCCATACATTGCGCAAATCATACTGATGCCCCAGCCGTGCCATGGCATGCTCAATGACCTGTTGGCAGTCTGCGCGGGAAAGTCCCATCGGACGGCAAATCCGGGAGTTTAAGCCGTGAAATTCGTCAATTGAGACCGTGCGCACACCCGCCAGAGTATCGGCTTCAACAAAATAATGATCGGTTGGCAGGGCAAAGCCGTGATCGATGCCCATAAACAAGGCGGCATGTGACCAGGTCGATTGAGTCAGGTATTTGATGGCAGTACTGACACGCCGATTGCCCTCCACCAGCAGTACATCACCCGGGCGCAGCGCCGCCAACAGTTGCTCCGGCGTATGGCTGGGCATGGGGCCATGGTGGTGCGCCTCTTTGTTGAGGTAGCGGGCCAGCAGCTGGCCAATCCCCGCAAGCAGCTTGTCCATTAACGCTTTAGCCTCTTGCTCCGGAAATATAAGCGGCTGTGAGTTCATGCCCGGGGGATTCGAACAGGTGTTGGCAGCGACCAAACTCGATCAGTTTGCCGACCCGCTCAGTCATCCAGAAAAACGCCGCATAGTTAGCGACGCGCCTGGCCTGTGCCAAGTTGTGGGTGACAATCACCACCGTGTAGCGGCCCCGCAGACGCAGTATCAGTTCTTCCACCACGGCAGAGGCCAGGGGGTCGAGAGCACTGCAGGGTTCGTCCATCAGCAGGATTTCAGGTTCCAGCACCAGCGCCCGGGCGATGCAGAGTCGTTGCTGTTGACCGCCGGACAAGGCCAGCGCGGAACTGTCGAGACGATCACTGACTTCGTCCCACAGTCCCACGTCTCTGAGCGCCTGTTCGATTTTCTGGCCACGCAGCTGGCGATCACGCACGCCGTGCTCTTTCAAGGGCAGGTCCAGATTGCGCCAGATCGACAAAGGGAAGGGATTGGGTTTTTGGAAGATCATTCCGACGCGGCGGCGCAGACGCAGTTCGTCAATGGGGTCTCGAAGCAGATCCTGTCCATCAAATTCGATCCGCCCTGATACCTCAGCATGATCATTGAGCTCGATAAGCTTGTTTAAGGTTGAAATAAAGCTGGTTTTTCCACACCCGGACGGCCCAATCAACGCGGTAATACAGCCCTTGTAGATATCGAGAGACACCTGTGACAACACGGTTTTCGTACCATAACGCACCGATAGATCCTGCACTCGCAGATGCGGCTGTGGTACACAACAGGGCGTACCCTCTTCGATGTGACCCAGGGTATAGGGGGGATGGAGTGTTTTCATTAGGCCGCGAGCCTCCGTTTAAACCAGCTGTCCACCAGGCTTTGTGCCAGGGTGTTCAGAACAATAATCAGCACCACCAGTACCAGTGCCGAGGCGTAGGCCGCGCCGTCGCCGCCGGTCACGTTCATGGACAGATCGTAAATATGCACGGCCAGCGCCCGACCGGAATCCAGCAGCGAACCCGGCATCCGATCCACATAACCGCTGGTAAAAATCAAGGCCGCCGTTTCCGCCGTAGCACGGCCGATACCCAGCACCAGGCCGGCAATAATCGCCGGACGCGCTGCCGGTAGCAGGATGTGCCAGATGGCTGCGGTTTGGGTCATCCCCAGCGCCAGCGCGCCACGGCGCCAGTCGTCATTGACCGCGCGTAACCCCGACTCGCAGGTGCGAATAAAGACCGGCAGGATCATACAGGCGAGGGTTAGCCCCCCTGAAAGAATAGAAAACCCCAGCCCCAGGTAAATGCTGAAAAAGGCATTGCCAAACAGACCGTAAACAATGGAGGGAACACCGGCCAGAATGTCGAGGGTCATGCCGGTGTTCCTGGCGGGAAAAGGCGCAAATCGGCTCGGTTTGCCGGTGAACTCGGCAAGCCAGATAGCGACGCCCAGTCCCAGCGGCAATGCGACCAGTAGCGCAATCAGTAGTATCCAGAGAGTGGAAACCAAAATCGAGCCAATGCCCCCAGCGCGCCCGGCGTCGGCAGGCTCTGCAAACAGGAAGTGCCAGGAGAAATGGGCCGTGCCCTCGATGACGACATCCGCCAGCACCCAGAGCATCAGGGATACCACCAGGGCAGCGGAGGCAAACACAAAAGTGGAAAACAGCCGGTCAGCCATGGGATGACACCATCTGGTGGCTGTTCGCGGCACACCTGTTGTTGGCCATGCGTGTAGCCAACCAGACCAAAAGCCAGACCAGCAGCGTCAACAACAAACCCGATGCGAACAGGCTGGCGCGGTGGCCACCCATGGCATAAGCCATTTCCAGAGCGATATTGGCCGTCAATACCCGCACTGGCTCGAATAAGCCAGAAGGGTTCTGCACCACATTACCGGCCACCATCAGCACCGCCATGGTTTCACCAAGCGCTCGGACGGTTGCCAGCATGGCACCACTGAGGATGCCGGATTTTGCCGCAGGCATAATCACCTGCAAGATCTGTGTCTTGCGGCAAAGTCCCAGTGCCGTGGCACCGGCTGTCAGTTCCCTGGGCACTGCCGCCAGTGCCGCCGCGCTGGTCAATGCCACCGTCGGCAGGATCATTAAGGACAGCACCAGGATGGCGGCCAGTAGGCTGGCGCCGGGGGGCTGCCAGCTCGCAATCAGCGGTACCAGGCGGGTCAATCCCCAGAGACCGAACACCACCGATGGCACCCCGGCAAGCAGGTTGAGCAGCAACCGAAACCCCGATGACAGTGCGACAGGTGCATAAAATTGCAGGAAAAGCGCGCACGCCAACCCGACAGGCAGTGCCAGTGCCAGCGCGCCCAGGGTGACAGCCAGTGAGGCCCAGATCATGGGCGCCATGCCAAGCTGGCCTTCCAGTGGGTGCCAGCCATCGGATTGAAACAGGGTGAGCCATGCGCCGTTGCCCTTGTCGGTGAATAGCGGCCAGGATTCCTTGACCAAAAAAGCGATGATCAGGGCCAGCAGGATGGCATTTGCCATGGCTAGTAATCTGAGCACAAGGCTGAGCCTCTGATCGGTGCGATTGATCAGTCTTTTTCCGCGCTCATCCATCATGACTTTATTCATCTTTTCATCATTAACCACGGCATCGCTCATCACTGTTCATCACGGCTTCAGGGTGCAACAAAAAATTGCGCTTCGATCAGATTCCGCACGACAGCGGATTGTGCAAACTGGATGAAATTCCTCGCCAGCCCGGTCGGCTGCCCATTGACCACCAGATTCAACTGGCGCGACAAAGGATAGCCACCACTGGCCACCGCCGCGACGGTGGCCGGTTGACCCGCCATCGACAACAGCTTGATCGGCGTGCCCCGTTGTTCCTCGTATTCGGCGGTGCCGATGGACACGTAGCCAATCGCACCAGGATTGCCTGATACGGTCTTGATGCCCTGCTGGTTATCGCCGATCACCACTTGAGCCTTGATTTGGCTGTTCTTCAGTGCAAAGTGGTGCAGAAACAATTCCAGTGTTGAACGGCCTTCGGCCTTGTTAACCACGGTGATCGGCAAATCTGCACCACCGACCTGCTTCCAATTGCGGATCTTGCCCGTGTAAATATCGATAATTTGATCATCGTTGAGTTTACCTACGGCATTGCTTTTGTGGAGGATGATGCCGATACCATCCATAGCAATCAGAAAGGCAGTGAGGTCTTGTTCTGTGGGTTTCAATGCGCGCGACACCATACCGATATCCGCTAACCCCATGCGGACATCATTAATGCCTCGCGAAGAGCCCCCCATTTGCACGTCGATGCGCACACCGGGATGCTGCTTCTCGTAGCGTTTGGCGATTTCCAGTGCCAGCGGCGCCACCGTGCTCGACCCGGTCAAGGTCAACCGGTCGTCGGCCGCCTGGACTATGGATGCAACAGCCAACGTGCAGAATAATAGTGTTTTTAACAGTGGCCGTATCATGCCGCTCTCCTCAACATGTCATTTGCCTCATGGCATCATAGATGGATGCGCGAGAGTTGCTCGCAGACAAAGTGCCGACCAAGGCTTCCACGCGTGATTTAATCGCCTCAAAACAGCGGGCAAAGGCTTCGCGTTCCTGGTGGATATCATCGGATGAGTCTGCCGGGTCGGGAAACCCCCAGTGGATATGTTCATAGTCACCGGTGAAAGCCGGACAAACTTCCGCAGCAGCGTTGTCACAGACCGTCAGCACCAGATCTAGTGCTGCGGCGTTGGGGCCGGAAAACTCCTCCCAGCTTTTGCTGCAAATGACCATATCCGCAGGCAAGTTCAGTTGGCCGATCTGCTCCAGCGCCAATGGATTCACCTTGCCCGTGGGACGACTGCCGGCGCTGAAGGCCTGGAACAACGGAGCACCGACGGTATTGAGGATCGCCTCGGCCATGATGGAGCGGGCAGAATTGCCGGTGCAGAGCACCAATACCCGCAGGCGCGCTGAAGTCGCCGGTTGTTTGATGGTGCTATTTGTGGCTTCAGTTAACAGCACGCCTTTCCCTCCGTCATTTCTGCTGCCGTGTCAAACGGCATAGCCGAACCACAACCTTCGAACAGGCCGAAATGCTGACTGAAATCGCCGATAAAGGTGAAATGCTCGGCAAAACGCGTTTCTTGCAACATACGCCAGGTATTGCCGCACACAGGGAATACCCGGCCTGTCTCGATGGTGTGATGTTTGTCCAATACGAATTGATGGGAGTTGTTTGGAACCGTACCCTGATAGATCACCGCCTGACCGTAATCTTCACAGGCGCTTTCCAGCCCATCCAGTTTGAATAAGCGGTAAGTCGCCGAGTAAAAACGCAGATTACCGGTCTGGTGAGCCAGCGCCTGATCAGTCACTTCCAGCGGTCTGTCTTCCACCAACCGGGGATCGTTAAAACCTGTGGCGACAGCCAGACGCACAAAGTCATTCCAGTACAGAGCACCACCCAGACATTCGCCATACAACACGGAGTCGTTTCGCACCGCATCGGGCACACGACGGTCCGAGTACACATCCGAGAAATAAAACTCACCACCCGGCTTCAGCAAACGCTGCACACCTCGGAGCACCGCCGCTTTATCCGGAGACAGATTGACAACGCAGTTGGATACAATGACATCGAAAGAGCCGGGCTCCAGATCGAGTTCGTCGAGTTTCTCGATATAACCTTTAATGAACCGAACATTGGCATAGCCGAAGGTGTTGGCGTGCCAATCCTGCTGTGCGGTTGCCACGGCCAGCTGTTCATCGGTCATATCAACACCGACGACTTCACCACTAGGTCCTACGAGTTGCGCCAATGCATAGACATCACGGCCGGAACCGCAGCCCAGATCCAGCACCCGGCAGCCTTCCAGCAAGGAGGGGCAAACCAGCCCGCAACCGTAATAACGCGACAAAACGTCAGGATGAATCCGGCTCAACAGCGGCTTAAGCCAGTTCGGCATTGAACTGGCATCACAGCAGGCGGTAGTTTTCAGATCGGCGGTGCTTTGAAGCTGCTTACCGTAATAGTCTTGCACGACGTCATGCATGTTGATGGACTCCTAATAATATGACTTGAAAGCTGTTGGTGCTGTACCGTTTTTGACGAGTGCCGATACACTTTTTGCCCTGTCGCTCTGACCTTGGGCGAATTGGCGGATGCGCGCGAAATCCAGATGATCGCCATCGTCACGGCCATAGAATGCTTCCCGGATGATCCCGTTACGATCCACCAAGAAGTCCGCTGGCAGGGTGTCCATTCGCCCGCCAATGGTCAGTGGGACATAACCTTTTTTGAATATGGCATAGAGCAGTGCCGGCATGCGTAATAACATGCCCTTGAAAACGCCCAGCCAGGAGTGTTGGATGCGATATTGACGGTGAATAACACCACCTTCGTCGGCCAGAATAGGGAAAGGAGAATCGTGACGCTCTGCGTAGCGCTGTAACTCAGTCACGGACGACTCAAATACCGCGACGAGGGTGAAGTCCGCCGGTAATTCATCCAACCGGTTAACCAGCTGATGCAGCCGCAGGTTACAGAAAGGGCAGGATGCAAAGCGGAAAAACGCCAATAGATAGGGCTTCCCGTCCAGGCTGGACAGTTGCCATGGTTCGCCCTTCAGCGATGGCAATGTGAAGGGAATAATGGATTGACCGGGCCGCAACATTGGCTATTACCTTTAGGGAAAAGACCTTTCGTCAGTTTTCTATTGGTCGCTGCAAGGTCGGGGTTTCTTACAGAACAGAATACCGAAACCCATCGCGTCAGTGATTTAGTGGTGGAAAGTCGCACACTGTATCGGCGCCGACAAAATGCAGATCGGCAAACCCTGCGCGGGCCTGTTCACCGGTATTATCCGTATCCGATGCCACCGCCAGCAGTCTTGCCTTGAATCCCTGCCTACCAAAGGCCTGCTCGGCATCCGTCAATACATTGCGCCGCTCAATAATCCATTGACCGGCGTTGCTGGCGCCGGATTGCAACACCCGCATATGGGTACGCTCGGTGTAGGCGTTTGGCCGCTCAGTTCCTACCGGGTAGCGGTTATCCCAGACGTAGCTGAGTGCGGCATCGGGAGCCTGAGCGCCGAACAACCGGTGCGCCAACCCCAGCTGGAGCCGGGTACGCCAGTCCATTGCGTCATCCGGCAAATCAAAAGCCACATAGACCCTGGCGGCGTAGTCATCGCCTGGTTTTTGCGCCATGTCCGCTGATTTGAGTGGAGCATCCACTCGCCAGTGCCAGCACAGAACGGGCGTCGCAGCCAGATCCACGTCCAGCGATCTGGCCAACAGCGCCATGCTCGCATCCGCCACGGCCTCAATAGCCATGGCCCCGTCCCAGCGGTTGATCCGGTAGTGCGTTGGTGGAACATCAACAGCGAACCGAACCACCTGCCAGGGCTGCGGCGGTACCTGGGCTTCCCGGGTAAACACCCCAACCGGCACGGTTGAAACCGAGGTGTCCGCCCAGGCGGAAGATGGCATGGCCATGAGGTTACCGATGGCCAGCACTAACACGGGCCATATCGCGATTCTCATGGCAGCCAGCCTGCCGGCAGCCATTGCAAATCCTGCGGTTCGTCAATGTCGTGTAACGACGCCAATCGCTTGATCGACCAGCCTTCGGCCAGAATGCGCTGTTGTGTCAGCCTGGCAACGGAGGCCGTGCTCCAGGGCATGACCTCGAACAGGGACGGCAGATGTCTTTGCAAGCCCAACAAGGCGTAGCCGCCGTCACTGACGGGGAGCAGACAGGCATCGTGCCGCCTCAACTCTGTAGCCGCTTCGCGCAACCTTGCTGCCGTCAGGCCGGGGCAATCGGTGCCGATCAGCAAGACAGCCTCATCCTTGCCCGTCACCCTTTGTGTTGCCCTGGCCAGACGCTCACCCAGATCGCCTTCCCCCTGCTCAGACCAACACACCGATTCGGGTATGGCAAGCTCGCTCCAGATTGGGTGTTGTATGGTTGGCGCCACGCACAACTCCACCGGGCCAATATCCGCCGTCAGAGCCTGCGTAATACAGTGAGCTAACAGCCTCTTGGCGAGATTGGCGGCCCTCTCCGCACCCAATGCGGGACTCAGCCGAGTCTTGGCGAGACCGGGCAATGGCGCCTTGGCGAAGATCAGAATGCGAATCGGCCTGATCGATATATTCGTTGATGTTTTCATCGATACAGCCTGGACAATCGCTCGGCCGGTTCACCCCGCCAATATGCCCAGCGCAGGCGCCACATCAGCCGGATGGTGGGCCAAACACCACCTTGCAGCCATCGGCGTCCCGAAGTGATCACCCGCGCCGTAAGGCATTGAGGGCGCCCTCGTCGCTTGAGGCGCCTGGAAATTTCGATATCCTCCATCAGGGGCAGGTCCGGAAATCCATCGATGGCGGCAAACATGGCCTTATCCACAAAAATAACCTGATCGCCGGTCGCAATCCCGGTGATCCGGGACCGGCAATTCATAAAAAAGGCAACCACGCCAAGCATCCACTTGTCACCGCTCAGTTGAACATCAAAACGTCCCCAGTGCCGTTTTTTCAATGCCTCAATAATTCGCTGATCCGCATCCGCAGGCAGCCGGGTGTCGGCATGTAAAAAAACGAGTGCCTCACCCTTAGCTTTAGCGGCGCCGGCATTCATTTGCCGGGCACGACCTCGAGACGCCCGGAGCACGGTAAAACCGATGGCTTCTGCTACCTCTGCCGTGCCATCGCTACTGCCGCCATCGACCAGCATCACTTCGCAACCATTGCGTTGCCATTGCTGTAAATGAGCCAGCAGTTCCGGTAGCAGCTCGATTTCATTGAGTATCGGCACGATGATAGAAATCGCCGGGCTCAGCCGGTGTACTCTTTTGTCAGGATTTTTTATTAAGGCGCCAGTCATAATCCAGAAACTCAATATCGGCATCACCGGTTTTCAGTTTTTTCGCCATGGCGTTTGAAAGCCCGAGCTCATCAGCGTGAATCAGCAGGAAATCCTCCAGCCGGTTGAAGCCTTGCCAGCCTTTCTCAAAATCTTCGCGATACCACTTGAAGATCACAGACAGTTTTATCGTCGCATTTTCAACGTGATTACGGTTTCGATCACTTAGGAACAACGTGGTTTGTTCGTCCAGCTGCTGGTCGAGCCTGCTGCCGTGGTAGGCTTCGGTTCGCAGTGCCGGACAACCGATACTGGCACAGTTGACCGCAAAGTGGATGCGGGGATCGTTATAGCGACTCGAGCCACGGATCAAGCCGTGCTCGATATCGTCCAGCGTGCGCGTCTTGCCCAACAAGGACACAAATTCTTTGCTCCAGGGCGAACTGAACAGTCCCCCCAGATCCTTGATTGACGTAAGGTCTGGCCACGTGGTCAGAATTAGCTCAACGGTCCAGGCATTGTAGGCGTTGATCAAGAAGGCCAGCTGGTCCTGTTGCGACCATTGATTGAATTGTGTCTCGGAGACCGAAGAAAGCGCATTCAAGTACTGCTTTAGATCCTGCCGATCCGCTTTCATACCTTGATAATCAAGGGCTGTTGCCTGGCCACCGTTGATCGGGAGCACATGGGTCGCCATCAGTCTGTTCCAGCGCCCATGATCGAAGGCGCTCGGTTCCACTGTTTCAGCCCAGACTGTCGGTACTGCCAGAAAGCCCAGCATCAGCATCAGTAATACTTTTTTCACTACCATGACCTCGTCTCCACGAATGATATTTTTCCAACCAGGCCAGCACGCGCTGCGGCGCATGTGCGCGTTTCCACTCGCCGGCGGCGTATTTGTTGGCCTCTGCCCAGGTGGGATACGCATGGATTGTTCCCAAAATTTTGTTGAGGCCAAGGCCGTGTTTGATGGCCAACACGAATTCCGCCATTAAATCGCCGCCGTGCTCACCCACGATGGTCACACCGAGAATACGATCCTTGCCCGGTTCCGTCAGGACCTTCACGAAACCGTGGGCGGCACCATCGGCGATAGCGCGATCCAGATCGTCCAGCCCGTAGCGAGTCACCTCATAGGGAATCCCTTTTTCCTTGGCGTCCTGTTCATTGAGACCAACCCGGGCCACTTCGGGATCGATAAAGGTGGTCCAGGGGATCACCCGGTAATCGACCTTGAACTTCTTAAAGTGACCGAACAGCGCGTTGACTGCCGCATACCAGGCCTGATGCGCCGCCGTATGCGTAAACTGGTAGGGGCCGGCCACATCGCCGGCGGCGAATATATTGGGATACAGAGTTTCCAGGTAGTCGTTGGTCACGATGGTGCGGTTGGTTTCGATGCCCAGCTCTTCGAGACCATAGCCTTGCAGCCTTGCCACACGGCCCACCGCGCAGAGTAGGGCATCGAATTCGATAATTTTTTCTTCGCCATCGTGTTCCACAATCAAACGTTTGTGTTCGCCATCCTTTGCGCTAATTTTTTCAAAACGCAGCGCCTTATGATGGGTCAACACGGCCACGCCATCATGCTCCAGCGATGTTTTTGCCAGGGCGGAGACTTCTTCGTCCTCCCGTATCAGGATGCGCGGCGCCATTTCCACCTGGGTCACCTGCGAACCCAAGCGCGCGAAGCTCTGCGCCAGCTCACAGCCGATTGGGCCGCCGCCCAGCACCACCAGACGCTTGGGCGCTTCGTCCAGTTGGGCGAATTCATCCCACAGGGTATCGCTGGTGACATATCCCACCTCTTCGATACCAGGCAGCGGCGGCACGAAAGGCTTTGCACCGGTAGCCAGTACCACCGAGCGGCTGGTGAGGCGCTGTACCTGGCCGTCGTTGCGTTGGATTTCCACCGTCCAGGGATCAACCAGCTTGGCGTAGCCCTGAATCACTTCCACGCCCAGGCCTTCATAGCGCTCGACGCTGTCGTGAGGTTCGACCTTGGCAATCACGTCGTGTACCCGCTGCATGACCTTGCGAAAGGAAAAGCCCGGTTCGCTGCTTTCTAGGCCCCTTATTTCTAAACCATAGTGATCGGCCTGACGCATCTGGTGTGCGAGCTTCGCGCTCTTGATCAGCGCCTTGCTGGGCACACAGCCGTAGTTCAGACAGTCACCGCCCATTTTGTGGGCTTCGATCAGTGTTACTTTGGCTTTCACCGCCGCCGCGATATAGGCGGTGACCAGTCCGCCGGCGCCGGCGCCAATCACGATCAGATTGCGGTCAAAGTGGGAGGGTTTTTGATAATTGGCGTAAACGCGGCGGGCCTTGATTACGGCCAAGAGCTTTTTCGCCATCAATGGAAACAGCCCCAACAGAACAAAGGATGCCAGCAGTGATGGCGACAATATTCCCGCCAAGCTGTCCAACTGTGCCAGTTGGGTGCCCGCGTTGACGTACACCAGTGTGCCTGCCAGCATGCCCACCTGGCTTACCCAGTAGAAAGTGACGGCACGAATGGGGGTCAGCCCCATCAGCAGGTTAATCAGAAAGAACGGAAATACCGGTACCAAGCGCAGGGTAAACAGGTAAAAGGCGCCTTCCTTCTTTATTCCATCGTTGAGCGGTTTGAGTCGCTCGCCAAAGCGGTTCTGCACCGTATCTCTGAGCAGGTAGCGCGAAACCAAAAACGCCAGGGTGGCACCGATCGAGCTTGCAAAAGACACGATGAGAGTGCCCCACATCAGGCCAAACAAGGCCCCGGCGGCCAGGGTCATGACCGCTGCTCCCGGCAGCGACAGGGCCGTTGCCACGATATAAAGCAACAGGAAACCGCCACCCACCAAAATGGGCCGGGCAAGGCGCCAGTCTTCAAATTGCGCCAGACCGGCTTTCAATCCTTCCAGCGTTAACAGCTGATCGAGATCGAACCAAAAAAAGGCAACGACCAGCGCCGCGATCATCGTTAATAAGGTGGCTTTCTTCATCGGACTACTCCGTCGTTGTCATTTATATTTAATGGCCAAGGCTACAACGCACCACCACAGCTGCTGCCCTGGCCAGCGGTGCAGCCAAAACAGTGATCCGCCACGCATACGGATTGCTGATTCAAGTCATTTTCAAGCAGGTCGCGCAAATGACGGCGCTTGCCATCTTGAAGCGCATCTATCTGCAGCCCTAAGGCTAATTGTTGATTGAAGTCGCAATCGTACAAATAACCCTGCCAATCCACGCTCACCAGGGAGCGGCACATCACCTGATCGAGATTGTCCTGGTGAAAGTTGTCCTTCAGCAGCCGCATATAATCATGGAACTGCCCCTTGGAGATCAGTGTGGAGCCAAATCGCTTGATGGGCATATTGGCCAGTGCATAGAGCTGGTTGAATTCAATGCCGAAATGGTCGCGCAGCTCACGTTTATAGTCGGCTTCCAGGGTCTGCTGATTCGGTGGCAGGGATGGCCCCTGTGGGTTGTAAACCAGATTGAGCAGCAGACCGCTTCCCGGCTGGCCATACCCCAGCGCATTGAGCTTTTGCAGCCCCGCAATACTTTTGTCGAAGACGCCTTTGCCACGCTGCTTGTCCACATTTTCCAGCGAATAGCACGGCAGTGAGGCGACGATCTCCACCCGATGCTCCGCCAGGAACTCTGCCAGCCCTTCCTGACCCGGCTCGAACAAGATGGTGAGATTGCAGCGGTCGATCACATGAATCCCTGCCGCCCGGGCTTCAGCAACCAGGTATCGAAAATCTGCATGCAGTTCAGGCGCTCCACCGGTCAAATCAAGTGTTTTGATTTGACGGGCCTCGATCACCGGGAGGATGAGTTCCAGCGTTTCCCTGGTCATCATTTCCTTGCGATTGGGTCCGGCATTGACATGGCAGTGCAGACAGCGCTGGTTGCACTTGTAGCCGAGATTGACCTGTAAGGTTTCCAGGCTTTTTCGCCGTATGGCCGGGAAGTCAGTCACTTCCAGAAGGGGTAGGGTTGCACGCATCAAATTCTCCAGCGTCAGGGTACAAATAGTCTGTATTTGAAGCTTTGTCGGGGTAGGGGCGCAAATTCTTACACGTGCCTGGGACTCGATAAAAACAGAATGTAAGAAGTTGGCCGATTCGTACGACCAAACCGAAGTAACACAGCCTCTTGAATGATGGTTTGCTTAATCCCAAGGGGTAGTGGAGTAACGCCATGAGTGGCTTTACATTTCCTGCGGTGGGTACGGGGGGCGGATATGTCTGGAATGGTGACTGCTGATCACTTATGGATTCAAATGCTCCTGTTGGGGCGAAAACTCTCAGGCTGGTGGCGAGCATTCGTAGCTTGTCGCCTGTGTCGTAGGCTTACTCTGGCACTCTTTAGCAGCGTGCTGTTTATCGAGTTCATCATTCTTGTCCCTTCTTATCTGAACTACGAAGGTGAACTAAAACAGCAGCGTGTAACCGTCGCATTGCAGGTGCTGCGGTTCTACGTATCTGGATATTCCGGGCTTGTCCAACACGCCGACATTCTGCAAGAATTTGAGGCAGCAGGCCTGCTTTCCATTAAGCGAACGGGTTCCAGTCCTGACAACACCGAGATAGGTTCCGATCCTATTTCAACTCTTATCTACTCCATGGAAGATCATTGGAATCAAAGTGACAGCCAAGCCATGGTTGTCACATGGACGGCGGCACAAACGGGGTTGCCTTACGCTGTCAATGCCCGTATCAGCAGTAAGGGCGTATCGTCCACTATGGTCGGTTATGTGCTACGCATCACAGGTCTTAGCCTGTTTATCGCTTTCTTTGTCACCTGCTGCACGCAGGTTGTATTCCACAGAATGGTGCTGGCCACACTACTGGAGCTTAGGTTGAGAATGCAGTTGGCCGGGTACAGTAGCGATAACCCGCTACAGTTCGTGAAAGGCACTCAGCGAAACGATGAACTCGGCGATGTCGAACGCTCCTTCAATACCCTGCTGCAATTGATATCAGATCAACTTAAATCGCTCTCGACTTTGAATGGCGAACTGAATCAGCGTGTCCTGCAGCGCACACTGGAGCTGGAAGAAACCAATAAACAACTCAGCATTGAAATCAAAGAAAGGAAAACCTACGAGCAGGAACTGATCAAACGAAACTGGTACGACCCATTGACTGACTTGCCAAACCGGGCGTTATTTGAGGAACATCTTGGCCGCAGCCTGCTGCAGTCAGCAAATCAACTGTCAACGGGCGCGATAATTATACTGGGTCTCGACAATTTCAGACTGTTGAATGTGGAGGTGGGGCATCGTAACGGTGACCAGATAATCAAAGCCTATGCGAGTACTCTATGCGAACATTTCAGGGAGCCGGCTACAGTGGCCCGATTGGGTGGCGATATTTTTGCATTGCATATACCTGATACATCAGGCGACCAGGGCACGATAAACCAGGCCGTACAAAAAATTCAGACACTGGATGAACAGGGAGTGGCGATTGCCGGGGATACCCATAAGCTGTTATCGAGCATAGGCGTAGCACTGTATCCAATTGATGGCAACGACAAAGTTACACTGCTGAAGCATGCTGAACTCGCCATGCAGCGTGCCAAACAGATGCCATCGGGAAGGCTGTGTTTCTTTTCCACCGAACTTGAGGATAATTTTGTCAAACATCGGCAAATGATCAGTAATTTGCGCGAAGGCATCGCTGGCCAAGAGTTCTTTTTGTGTTTTCAAGCCCAATTCGACGCATCCGGTTCCAGAATTGGATACGAAGCTTTGATTCGCTGGCGCAGAAAGGATGGCACATTGATATCACCCGCTGAATTCATCCCATATGCAGAAGAGGCTGGATTGATCATTGCTATCGGTAATATCGTGTTAGATCTGGCTTTGCACCAGCTCTCACTCTGGCAGGGCTCCGGCAAGCACTTTCGTATAGCAGTCAATCTATCGGCGCAGCAGTTAATGGATGAGGGCTTGCCCACAAGGGTTAATGCGATGATTAAAAGATATGGGGTAAACCCGCAATACCTTGAATTTGAAATTACCGAAACGGCGTTCATGGAGAATCTGGAGCAGGCCTGTCATCTGCTTTGTCAATTGCGGGAGCTGGGTATTCAGCTTGCCATTGATGATTTTGGTACAGGCTATTCGTCGTTGTCTTACCTTAAAAAGTTGCCTGTGGATCGCATAAAAATCGATCGGGCATTTGTTGAGGGGATCCCGGGTGTGCTTGCCGACGTCACCATGTGTAAGACCATCATCGATCTGGCACACAATCTAGGCTTCAAGGTCGTCGCGGAAGGGGTCGAAACGCAGACTCAGGCGCAATGGTTGATTGATCAGGGTTGCGACGAAATGCAGGGCTTTTTGTTTGGTCGACCACTGCTGGCAGAACAGATTCACTGAGCCAGGTTATCTTATTAGGTCGATGGTGGCTGAACTATAAAGCTGACTGTCGTGAGTACTACTCATGTCGTTTATCCTCGGGTTTCTGTGAGGTATCGGCGTCACCCTCGTTTTCTGATCCCTTGGCATAGTTGTAGGCGATATCTCGAAGTGTCCCCATTTGCCTGGCAAAATTGCGGCAGCCCGAGCACATCATTACATGGAGTTTGAGTGCAGCTCGATCCTTAATGGATAGTTCCCGCTCCTGAGCATCGGATAACAAACGTGTCGCTTGCTGACAATTCATCATGGTCTTTCACCCTCAGTAAACCAGCGATTTTCCAGGCATTCGCGCAACCGCAATCGCGCCCGGTACAGCATGACATGCAAATTAGTGGTGCTAATGTTCAGCGTCTCGCAGATCTCACCACTTTCCAATTCAAGAAATTCCCGCATCATGAAAAGGCGTGCCTGGTTCTCTGGCAGGCCGGTCAAGCAGGTCTCAAAGACTCGCCAGAAATGATCCGTTTTGACGGACTCCATCGGTTGCGACCAGGATACCGGGCGTTCGTCTACCTGCCAAAAGCCTTTGGTGTCAAACAGCATATCGAGATTTTCTTCGTCCTCACCATCCCGGAGCAAACGGCTGGCTTCGATCATTCGGCTGCCCTTGCGGAGTACGTCTGCGATTTTATTTTTCAGGATGGCGAACACCCAGGTCTTTAGTGCTGAACGTCGATTAAAGGAGGCGGCATTTTTCAAGGCGCCAATAAGAGCCTCTTGAACTGCGTCTTCAGCTAACGCCTCGTCACGTAGCTGAAGGGTGGCAAATTTCAGCATTTGCATGCGCAATTCTTTAAGAAAGGTTGGGTCGGTTAAATGGGTGGTGCCGGGATCTTCTGAGTTCGCAACTGGATTTGGCTCTCTGTTCATTTATTGTTTTTCCGTTCGATTTCATTTTGTGTAGCACTGTAGGACGCTACACAATATGGCACCAGAAAGTTCATTAATACCTGTACCCAGGCTATCTCCGAGCCATTGATAAACGCAGATCCCTGATTGATCACATTCAATAATGTCCCTACTACCAACGAGACCTGAAGGGCGTTGACCACAATACTGCGCGTTATCACAATCTTGCCAAAACCACTCATGATAACGAGTCACCAAGAGTCTGCCCGTTACTCTGTTTCAGCAAACCAGAAATTGGCAGAACACCGACTATTCCGCGAGTAGTTGGAGCTATCAATGTCATATCATCTTCCGATTTCAAGTTTTATGCACTGCCAGTTCTTCCCGTTGGCGCTGCCTGTAATAGTTTTTTTGCGCCAAATATCAGTTCAAGCTCACCGCTTCAATTGTGGCAATATAGACGCTCACCGACCAGCTGTTTCTGGCTGGTCACCAGGGTAGGCCATACATGAGACATGAACGCAATAGAATAACATTGTCACTGTGTGCCCCCCCATGCCTCGGGTTAACTTTCTTTACTGCCCAAACTGGACAAATACCTCGACCAAGGCTTGCTCGAACTGACGTTCAGACACGGTTTCCAGTATAGGCATCGCCTGTTGTCCAGTCATCCCGGCAGGTGGCTGGTCGTGACGTCGAACGCATCACAGTCCCCACGATGCGTGCATCGATTGATATTTGTTCAATTCCT
>NZ_JBFHQR010000006.1:0-38079 GCF_041592135.1 Porticoccus sp.
CCCGGCGAGGGCGGGCGGATAGTGCCCCGCCGTTTCCCCGGAGCATTCGATCAGTTCCGGAGCCACCTCGAACCAGTAGAGCTGGAAGCGGGTGGACAACTCCGGAGAGCAGGCGAGCAACTCATCCATGGCCACCCCCTGGCGGCTCTTGGGGCTGGGGTGCATGGCGTGTCCCCACAACAGGCTTTGCTCGGAGCGAATAAAGTCATCATCCGGCCATTGCGCAGGTCCCTGTCCGCAGAGGAACAGGCGGGTTGTCTCTATACTGTTTTTGACCTGTTCCACCAGCTCTTCGTCAAAGCTTACCGACATCACCTGGCTGAGGTTTTGCAGCAGGAGCCGACACAGGGTTTCCGCGCCCACCGGCTGCCAACCCTGTCCCGGGAGCTGGAGATAGGGTTTGTCGACAAAGCGACAGCGCCCCAGGCAGCTGACCCTGTCGACCGCGATCAGCAGTTTGCAGCCGATGGCGGTTAGTTGGATACAAACCAAGTGTTCTCCCTGGCGCACCGCAGAGGCGAGAATGGCAGGTGCTTCCTGCAGCTCGGCGTCAAAGGCCACTTCGCCTTTGGCGGTGGCGTATTCGCGAATGTAACAGTTGAGCAGGCAATTGATGGCATTGTGCTCCGAGGCTTCGCCGTGGACCTGTGCTTTAAGGGTTTCAACAGGGTTCGGGTTCGTCATTGAACAACTCGCTTTTTCTCAAGGTGGGGATAATTAGGGTGCCGAGACAGGCGCCGGCTGCGCCCAGCAGAAAGGGGGTGTGGAACTGTTCGCCGCGGACCAGCACCGCGGCGCCGATTCCCGCCAGCACCCCGGCCCATTTGCCCATGGCGTCCATGCGACCAAAGAGTCTGCCCGCCAGTCCCGGTTTGACCCGGGCGCTCAGCAGGCGGTTGATGCCGACATAGCCGGCCGTGATCCCCAGCCCGAACAGCAGGCGCATGGCCAACAGGGCGAGTGGTTCCCCCCGCAACCAGTAGTGCCCCAGGCCGGAGGCCACTAGCATCCCCATGCCCAGCAGTGTCTTGGCGCTGGCCGACCAGCGCAGCCGGCCAACCGGGACTACCAGCAGGATATATATCAGGTGGGGTAGGCTGTACAGGAACCCGATCAGCCCCTGATGAGACAGGCCACTACTTTCGGCAAAGGGCAGGAAATAGGGGAATGTCACCACCATGGAAAAGCAGAACAGAAATTGTAGAAGTAGCAGCGGGCCCAGGGAATCGCCTGCTTCGGCGGGGATTGATGGGACATCCGCTTTGGGCTGGGCGGTGTCCTTTGGCAGCGACAGCGTCAGGGCGAAGGCCGCGAGGGGCAACAGCACCAGCACCCGATAAATCACCAGGGGGTTCTGCCAGAGCATCAATGAACCGATGGCTATGGGGCCCGAGATCAGGGCGAGGCGCGCCGACAGCTGGGTCATGTTCAGGCTCTTGGCCAGTTGTTCGCCACGCTGGCAGGTGGCCAGGTAGGCATTGGACGCCGCCAGGGTCCCCCCACACAATCCCTGTATCACCAGCCCCAGTGCGAACGCGGGAAGGGTGGTGGCGAATCCCGACAGCAGAAACCCGACTGCCAGCCCCAACTGGGCGCGCAGCAGCGAGGTTCGCTTGCCGTAGCGGTCGGCGAAGTGGCCCCACAGCGGCGCTGCCAGCGCAGTGCAGACGCTGGGAAGTACGAAGAGCACGCCGATGCTGTACGGGGGCGCATCAGGGGCTAGCCAGGACAGCATGCGGGGGATAAACAGGGGCATGCCCAAGGCGCTGAAGGCGGCCAGAAAGTGACAGAAAAGGATGCTGTAGACGACGGGCATGTCAATGCTCCCTCAGAAAATTTGGGCAGGACAGGCCGTAATATTTGTTGATGTCGCTGGTGCCCAGTTGCTGCTTGTCGAACAGGCTGCCGGCACTCAACAGGTATTTCACGTAAAGCCGGTCGCTATTCAGCAGGCTGTCTTCGGCCGGGCTGATGTCCACCCCCTCTTCCGACAGGTCCAGCAGCAGGCTTCGCAGTTTCTGCCGCAGTCGGGCGTAACAGGGTTCCCGCAGTTGTGGATTGCGTTCGCCCAGCGCCTCAATGACAGCGGCGATATTGAGTTGCAGGATGATGGTACAAAACATCTGCGCCAGCGCCAGGTCGTCCTCCGCCAGCAGGCGCCGATCGCGAACCTGCTCCAGTAACCCGGCCAGTTCCGGTGCGGCCGCGCTGCAGCGCGAGTACAACAGACGCCCGGAATCGTTGTCTTTCATCAACAGGCGCAGGGGCTGGCCCGCTTCGTACACCAGTACCGAGTTTTGCTGGTTCGCTTCCAGGGCGATGCCGTACACCAGCCAGAGGCGCAGGTGGACGCCCAGCAGCAGCTCCAGATATTCGTCCAGCCAGCGGTGTAGGTCTCCCCCGTAGAACGCGTCAACCAGGTGTTCCACATAAAGGCGACCGTCCGGCAGGGGGCTGGCCAGGGCCGCGACCGGCACCGGGGTGGTCTCTGCCAATGCCTGCTCCGGGTATTCGCGGATCATGTAGCACAGCTGCCTGCTGTTTCCGACATGTCCGCCGGTCTCCTCGTGACAGTGGAGGTAGCGACCCCGGAGGCGCGGGTCGGACTCGGCGAGTGAGCGCAGCATCTGCCCGACGAGGTGGCCGTCGTAGAGGGTGCTGGGCTTGATCAGTCGCGTGTTGCGGGCCCCGAGGGTAGACATGGTCAGTGGCAACTTGAGGTGATGGCGGGGCGCCGGTTTGACGGCGACCGTTCTGACCGAGAGGGAGGGTTGTACTTCGACGGCGGCCAGTGGAGCCCTCACCATGTCGTCTGCCATCTCTTGCAAATGGGGCCAGGTAAGAGGGTGCACCGGAAACAGGGTGTGACTGTCTGCATAGTCTGCGGGCAGCCCCACCGCTTTGCAGTCAGGCCACCAGGGCGGCAGTGTCCCGATCTGGGTGGCGCGGGCGTTTTTGATCGCGACCCAGCGCAGTGAAAATGTGGCCATGAATTCCGGTGCATACTGTTCCAGCGCTGCCCCGTCGAGGCCGTGCTTGGCCCGGGCCGTGGGGTAAAAGGGGTGGTCCAGATAGGAGGCCAGCTGTTCGCCGAATAACATTCTTTGATGCCAGTCGGAAATTTGCCCGATGGGCCGCGCCAGGGCTTGCCGTTGCCGCCGGTAGGCGTCGCGGCAAATGTCGTAATGGCGGACGGCGGTATTGGCCTCTTCGCAATAACGTGCAAAGGACTGGCAGACTTCCGGTCCGCGACCCTCTGCCAAGTGCCCAAGCCAGTTCCCATAGCCTTGTTCCCAGCGCCAGTCCCGACCATTGTGGGCCAGCCAGCCATCGGATGCGGCGCGCCAGGGTTGCATGTGCCGGGATGGCCTCACCGGCACGTACAGGCAGCGGTTGGTCGATTGCAGCACAAGCCAGTGGTCAGAAACGTCGGCGCCCATAGCCGCGGGTGCCGACGGGGGAAGCGTCGGGACGATGCGGCCCCTGTCGAGGATGCCAAACAGGTTTTCCCGCAAGCAGGCGTCGATCACCCGTTGCGAGATATAGCGCTTCCCATCCCTGCTCATGGGGTGATCCGCCAGTCGAGTGTCTTACAAAATGCCTCTAATCCCGCTATCAAATCGGAGGTGGTCGGGCCCAGGGCCGTAATTTCCGCCAAATAGTCCCTGTTGGAATGGTGGAGACGAATTTCATCGCCGATCTGTTTCAGCGCCCGAAATCGCCAGGTGATGCCGTCGCGCTGACATTCGAAATCCCCGTCGATGTGTACCAGGGTACCTTCCTGCCGGGCGGGCAGGTAGCGGATGATGGCCTGCTGTTGGGGTGAAGTTTGCGGTTGCAGTGGCTGCCCGGCGTGCAGTTCCAGAATGGGTTTGAACCAGCCCGAGGGTAGCAGCCGGTCCAGCAGGAATTCCCTGCCGTCGCCGATGCTGCGGTAGTTGATCTCCACCAGTCGGGGCCCTTCGGCCGTGGCGATAAATTCGCTGTGGCAGACACCGAAGCCGACCCCGAAAGCCTCCAACTGGGCCAGCGCTTGGCGCCGTTGGGCCAGGCTCACTGCGCCGTTCCAAACGGCCTCCAGTTCCACAAAGTGCGGTTCTTCCGAGAGCCGCACATCGAAGCCGCCGATGGCCACGATGCGGGTGCCGTCTCCCAGGGTTTCCAGTGTGAACAGCGGGCCTTCCAGGTAGCCCTCCAGCAGTAGCGGGTTGGTGTGGTGAAGGCGCTGGAATGCGCTCACCACTTCGGTTAGTTCCTCAGGGTTGCGGCACAACCGGACATCCTGGCTGGCGGCCCCCTTGTGGGGTTTGGCGACCAGCGGACAGCACAACGACTCTGGAACATCCTGGCCCGGCCACAGCAACAGTGATGGCGTGGACGGCAATCCCAACTCCCGCAGGTGATTGCGCATGGCGGCCTTGTTCTTTGCCCTGTAGCAACATGTCCAGGATTTCCCCGGCAGGGCAAAGTAATTCGCTACCAGGGCGGTGACGGCCTGCAGGTGATCGCTATTTGAAAACACGGAGGACGGACAGACGCCATGTGTATCCATGGCCTCGATGACAGCGATGGGATTGAAGACATCGCATTCAATAATCCGTGCCGGCAGTCGCTGTGGGTGCTCAACAAAAAACTTTTTGTGCTCGAGCCCGCGGTCGGTAACGAGGATGACCTCATACCCCATTTCCATTGCCGCCGGCAGAAAACCGCTGACGACGGCGGGGTGCAGAATATGGGTTATCAGTACCAATTGGTCTGCCATGTGTTTTCTCCCTATTTGTTTTTTGATTCCTCGGTGAGTGAGGGGGCAGAGAGTACCCATAGAATTCGATGTTGTAAATACAAATGATAGCCATTATCATTTGCACTAATTTGAAAGTTGTGGGATGAGATGCAGTGCTCAAAAAGAATGGGATAAAGGCGAAATTGGCCGCTGGGGAGGAGTTGTTTGGGATTCTCAACTCCGTGGCCTCACCGCTGCTGTGCGAGATGTTTGCCGCCGCCGGCTACGACTTTGTCATCATCGATACCGAGCATCTGCTGCGTTCGCCGGTTGAGCTCGAGCACAGTATTCGGGCGGCGGAAGCCGCTGGCATCACCGCGCTGGTACGCATCCCCCTGGATGACCATGCGTTGATTGGGCGGGCTCTCGATTCCGGTGCACAGGGTATTGTGATTCCCCGCGTCAGCAACGCTGCGCAGGCGCGTGTGGCCATCGAGGCGGTGCGCTTCCCGCCATTGGGACGGCGTGGCATCACTGGTGGTCGCCCCACCGGGTTCGGCCAAATCGCCATCGACGACTACACGGCGATGGCCAATCGCGAAGTGATGTTGGTGCTGATGATTGAGGACGCCGCAGGTGCCCGGAACCTGCCGGAGATACTTGCCCAGCCCGGTATCGACATGATTCTGGAAGGGGCGCTGGATCTCAGCATTGCCATGGGACACGGCAGCGATATCCGGCATGCGGCGGTGCAATCGGTGTTGACCAGAATCTCTGAAGACTGTGCGGCAACGACAGTTCCATTCTGTGCCGTACCACGTTTCCCCGGCCAGCTCGAGACCTGGCGCCGAGCTGGTGTCCGGGCCTTTCTGGCGGGGGAGGACCGCGGCATTTTGTTCCGGCAGTTGAGTGCTCACCTCAAGCAGCTCAAGTCCCCCGCTACTTCTTCTATCTCCAATTCATAAAAGGAAACCTACCGATGAAAGACAAAAAATACCGCGCGGGACGCGTGTTGCTGAGCGCTGTTGTGTTACAGGCTCCCATATTGGCGATGGCGGCGGAAGAAACCGCTGCGGGCGTTGAGGAAGTCATGGTGACCGGCAGTGTGCTGGGCCAGTCGCTGCCGGAAGAGGTGCGGGTCTACCCGGGCAACCGCAGTATCCTGTCGGCCGAACAGTTGCAGCAAAATGCCAGCCGCTCCATCGACGATGCACTGCAGCGGGTGCCGGGTATCAAGGTGCAGGATGAAACCGGTACCGGGGTTTTGCCCAACGTGGCGGTGCGCGGTCTCAATGCCAGCAGGAGTGGTTACACCCAGTTCCTGGTGGATGGGGTGCCGCTGACACTGGCCCCCTACGGGCACACCGGCCAGTCACTGTTTCCCGCTGTGCTGAAAAGCCTCGACCGCATCGATATCGTGCGCGGTGGCGCTGCCGTGCAGTACGGCCCGAACAATGTCGGTGGCGTGATAAACCTTGTCAGCAAACCGATCCCGGAAGGCTGGCAGACCAGTCTCGAGGAAAAGACTACCGTCTTTGCGGGCGGCAATGCCCTGACGGACAGTTATCTGCGCACCGGCGGGCGGGTCAGCGACCGTTTTGCCGTACAACTGGAGGGCAACCTGATCCAGGGTGAATCTTTCCGCGATCACTCGGATACCGATGTCGTGAACTGGCAGCTGAAAACCCGTTGGTCAATCGACACGCAAAAAACCCTGGATACCACGTTCCAATATTACAACGCCGATACCGAGATGCCGGGTGCACTGACGACAGAGGCTTATCGGGATGACCGGGACGATTCACAGCGTCCCAATGATGAATTCCAGGGCGATACCCTGCGTTTCAGCACCCGTTACAACCAGCAGTTCGGAGCCCTTGGCGCGGCCGATGGGGGGGAGCTCAACTGGGTGACTTTCGGGCACAAATCCACCCGCAATTTCCAATGGGATTTCAGCACCGACCCCAGTGCCGACCACTGGGCCGATCCCGACGCGCCGGCCACCCTGCTGCGCAAATCTCCCCGCGAGTTCCATGTGTGGGGCACCGAACCCAGCGTCAGTTTCCTGTTTGACGGCGACAGCGTCAGCCACAAAATTACGCTTGGCTCGCGCCTGGTAAAGGAAAATATCAACTACAAGCTCAAGCAAACGGTTATTGCTACAGGCGTGACATCGGTACCCCGGGATTGGCGGCTGGACACCACCGCGGTGGCCGCCTATATCAGCGATGAGATGAAGCTGCTGGACCAGCGCCTCACCATCACTCCGGGGTTGCGCTACGAGAATGTTGAAATGGAATTTGACGATGTCGGCAAGAATAGCGGTGATGACAACCGGGTCACCGAGGCCTTGCCCGGCTTGACTATCGGTTACGAGACCGAAGGGGACTGGTTCTTCTATGGCAATGCCCAGCGCTCGCTGCGGGTTCCCCAGATCGCCGTGATCCGCGGCACCAGCGACGAGGGTTCGGAACTGGCGTGGAACTATGAGCTGGGTTTCCGCTATCAGCCTACGTTGACCAGCAGTCTGGGCTTTTCGGTTTATCGCATCGACTTTGAGGACCAGCTGATTTACAACAGCACCAACCAGAGCTTTGACAATGTCGGCGAGACCCGCCACCAGGGCATTGAGCTGGAGGGCCGCTACAGCCCGAGTTTCCTGCCCGCTCTCAGCCTGCACCTGGCCTACAATTATCTCGACAGTGAACAGTCCGAGGGGGTCAACAAGGGCAATGAACTTCCCTATGCCTCGAAAGACCAGGTAGTCTGGGATGCTACTTATGCCATGCGCGAGCTCGATGTCACCCTGTCCGGCTTTTACTTCAGCAGCGCCTACAGCGATCAGGCCAATACCGAGGAGGAAACCCCGTCCGGCACCACCGGCGAGCTGCCTTCCTATACGGTGTGGAACCTGCAGCTCAGTAAGACCACCCCGATGGGCGAGGGTGCATCCCTGTACACTGGGCTGTCATTCAACAACCTGTTTGACAAGGAATACTATTTCCGCGGTATCGATGTCAGCCCTTCGGGCCGTTATCCGGCCCCGCCGCGTTCGGTCAGCCTTGAACTAAAGTACGTTTTTTAGTGCTCTGGGTTAACCCTTTGCCGGCAGGGGCGTGCCTCGGCAACCCCTGCCTTCGTTCGTTCAATTTACGCTAGTTGATGGACTGCCATGCGACCTGTCTTGGTCCTTCTGCACAAATACCTGGGGCTGGTGCTGGGCCTGCTGCTTACGGTGATCGGCGCCAGTGGCAGCCTGTTGGTTTTTGACCACGAGCTGGACGAGGCGATGACCCCGATTCTCAGCAGTGAACACGGCGAAAGCGCCTCCTCCCTGCAAGCGGTATTGGATGCGGCAGTGGTGGCGGGTGGGGAGGCCGTGCCCTATCGGCTGCTGCTGGGCCGTAAACCGGGTCGTCCCCATGTCGTGCAGTTTGTTCAGACTCCGGGTAGTCCAGGGCCATTGGAAGTCGCGGTGACGCCCAGTGGGGGGGAAGTCGTATCGGTCCGGACTTGGGGGAAGTACCCCATGAGCTGGATCTATCGCCTGCATATGCGTCTGCTGAGTGGAGCCCCCGGTCACTACTTGGTCGGTTTTCTCGGTTTGGGCCTACTGTTTTTTTGCGTAAGTGGTCTGATTCTCTGGTGGCCAAGAAAGGGGAGGTGGAATAGGGCGTTTGGTATCAAGGTCGGTTCCGGGGCCTTTCGGTTCAACTTTGACCTGCACCGGACCGTCGGTATTTACCTGTTACCGGTATTGATGTTGAGCGCCATCAGTGGTGTCGCTCTAGTATTTTTTGAACCGTTGAAACAGGGGGTCGGGAGGGTACTGCCGATGGACGAGGAAGTGGTTCCCACTTCTGTCCACATCCCGGGGCGAGCGCCATTGACCGTTGACCAAGCGGCTTTGGTGGCCCGAAAGGAGTTTCCCGAGGCTGAGCTCAAACAGATTTTTTTGCCCCGCAAGACGTCGGACAGCTACCGCTTTTCTCTTCGGCAGGCGGGCGAGCCCTGGGACAATCATGGCGCCAGCTTGGTGTGGGTCGATCAGTACAGCGGTGAGGTGCTAGGGGAAAGAAACGCGTTGGCTGTGCCCGCCGGCAATTCCTTGCTGATCTGGCTCTTTCCTCTGCACAGCGGGGACGCATTGGGCGCGATAGGCCGTTGCCTGATTCTCCTGGGAGGATTGGCGCCTGGGCTGCTATTCGCGACTGGATTATACTTGTGGCTCCGCAAGAGACTACTGTTGCAACGGAGGTAGTGCCGACCGGGATAAATGAGTCAAATAATGGCCACCTGGCTGTTCAGGACGGAACCAGAATCAATGCAACAACCCCGACTTCTCGATATCCATAACGCCACCGTCTATCGCGACAACAAGAAGGTTTTCGACGGCTTTTCCCTGGCGGTGGCGCAGGGTGAAAGCACCGCCATCATCGGTCCCAACGGCGCCGGCAAAAGCACCCTGTTGAAACTGCTCACCCGGGAACTGTACCCGGTGGTTCGGGAGGATGCCCATGTGCGCATTCTCGGTCAGGAGCGCCCCATTTTGTGGGAGTTGCGGGAAAAGATCGGCCTGGTGTCCGCCGACCTGCAACAGGGCTTCGTGCCCGATGTCAGTGGTCTCGGGGTGGTGGTGTCCGGACTGCACAACTCCATCGGCCTGTTCCACTATCAGAATGTCACTGAGGATCAATTGACCCGGGGCAGGGCGGTGCTGGAAGATCTGGGCATCGCCGAACTGGCCAATCGCCCCTACCGGCAGATGTCCACCGGCCAGCAGCGCCGCTGTCTGCTGGGCCGCGCCCTGATCCACGATCCGGATCACCTGATTCTCGACGAGCCCACCAGCGGTCTCGACCTGCACGCCACCTATCAATATCTGCACAGCATCCGCAATCTGTTGCAGCGGGGTAAAACCATTCTGCTGGCCACCCACCATATTCACGAAATTCCACCGGAAATTAAGCGCGTGGTGTTTATTGCCGACGGTCGGGTGGTGGCGGATGGCCCCAAAGAGCAATTGTTTACCGATGCCGCCCTGTCCGAACTGTTCACCATGCCGCTGGCGGTCAGTATCTCGAACGGTTTCTACCAGGTCTTGCCAGCCTAGGCCAAGGTCACCATAATGCGCCGTTTTGCCGAGCCAGGATTATTGAACCATGAAAATCACAGATAATGCCGTGGTGGCTTTCCACTACACCATGACCGATCAGGACGGCGAGGTGGTAGAGACCTCCCGCGATGACGAGGCCGCTACCTTTCTGTTCGGCTATCGCAACATGATTGAAGCCCTTGAGGGTTCCATGCTGAACAAGGAAGTGGGTGATACCTACACCATTACCCTGCCGCCGGAAATGGCCTATGGCCGCCTGCTGTCAGACAACCTGATGCGGGTGGGTCTGAAGAACCTGCAGTATGAAGGCAAACTGGAACCCGGCATGATGGTGCCCCTCAGAACCAAGGAAGGCCTGCGCCCGGTCACCGTGGTGAAAGTGGGCAAGTTCAACGCCGATATCGACATCAATCACCCGCTGGCGGGAAAAACCCTGACCTTTGATGTGGAAATTGTCGACGTGCGCGCGTCAACGGAAGAAGAGCGCAAGCACGGACATGTGCACGGACCGGGTGGTCACGAGCACTGATTTCAATCCCCGGGCAGCGGGGTTGGCGCGACCGCCCAACCCCGTGATGCAGATCACCCGCAGTGCCCCTGGTAGTAGCCCTCTTAGTAGCAGCCCCCCTGGTAGCAGTGCCCCTTAGTAGTACTGCAACTGCAGGCCCAGCGACACAATATCCGTATCCCCGCCGGCATAGCCGCTGGCATTGGCGTCACCTGTGACATAGTGCAGGTTGACGGTCGCCTTGTTGCCATTAATCACGTAATTGACACCCCATTCGGTGGTATCGCTGCTGTCGGCATCGTCGGGGTCATTTTTGGTGTAACGCAGATAGGGTTGGAATTGGCCCGGCCCCAGTTTCTGCGGGAACAGATAACCCGCCGTGGCGTAGTGGGAATCCCCTTCAAACAGGCAGAAGCAATCGGTCAGCCCATCGCCGGGGGGGGAGGCCAGGGTGTAGTCGCTGTCCAGGTTCTTGTAACCGGCCTCAACGGTCAGTACCCCATGGTTGTCCAGCACCATCTCGGACAATATATCAAAGGCATAACCCAGGAAATCGCCGGGGTTCTGCTCGCTGCCGGTGGCATCCTTCTGGGTCTGGAAACTCACCGCCGCCGTGAGGATATCGCCCTGTTTGCCGTAGTAGGTGCCCGCCGTGTAATAACCCCACAGGGATTCGACGTTCAGGAAGTTGTAGGCGATCCGTCCGGCATAGAGCAGGTTGTGGTCATCGTTGCTCTGGCCGTGGGCGCCCTCGAAAACGCCGACGGTGTATTGCAGCCGATCCAGGGTGCCGAAGGCTACAGCGCCTTCGCTGCGGCCGAGGCGGCCGGCGGGGCCATCGTAGTCGGCGGGAAACAGCGGCTGGCGGTACTGGTTCCAGGTCAGGGCGGCGTAGGGGCCATTGAGCCCCGGTCGGTCGGTGGGCACCAGGGTGCGACCCACCCACAGGCGCAGGCTTGGGTCCAGGTCGAATTGGGCAATGGCGTCGATCATCATCACCGAATCGCCTTCATACTTTTCGGTATTGATGCTCCACTTCAGGTATTGATTGAGCTGGCCGGCCCAGTAGGTTCGCATACTGGCGATGGTGAATTCGTTGCTGTCATCCGTGTCGCTGTTGCGGCTGGTCTGCTCGAATTTGATCCCGCCACCGACGGATATCCACAGGTCGTCGCTGTGTTGCAGTTTCAGTTCGTCCAGGGCAAGGGCAGGCGAGGCGGCGCTGGCCACCAGCAGGACTGCTGCTACCCTGTGAATGCCGGTGGATAATTTTTGCCGTGCGCGACCGCACGCAGTTCTGTTGACCACTCTCTGCCCCCTATCTCTTGTTGTTCTGCGTTATTTCGGAAGATTATATAAGCAGGAACGCCAAATAATCTAATGATAAAGCACCAAAATGGGGCGTTTTTGGAAGCTGGCCTTCTGGACGGCTAGTTCACCGGCACCCGGTCTTTGCCAAAAAATTCCGGCGCCTGCACGGAAAGGGCTTTCAACGGCACAGTTGAGGTGGTTCTGACCCCGTGGGGCGTGCCTTCCGGCACCTTGATGTAGTCGCCGGGACCCACCTCGAACTCCTCGTCTCCCAGTTGCATCACTCCGGTACCTTCCAGGATGTAAAGGGTCTCCGTGTGCAGGACGTGCTTGTGCAGGGGCACATACTTCTTCACGAAGACAATGAAGTCCGAGGCGTTCTTGTCGCTGTTGAGCTTCGCCACATGGATATTGTCCAGATCCGCCGGCGGCTGGATTTCCGACAGCAGCAGTTTTTGGGCGTGGGCTGTGCCAGCGGCCAACAGGGCCAGCAACAGCAGCGGATAGCGGCGTTTCATGGTGATCTCTCCCCGATGAGTGTCAGGGCTGATAGTACTTGATCGACGGGGCGGATTCACTCTGTGTTGGTGTTTGGGTCGCCGGCCGATTCCGTGCCCCGCCGGGCTGCCCACTTGACCAGCAGTACCAGAGTGACAAACAGCAGGCACGATCCCGCGGCCACCAGTTGTTCCTCGGCACGGGGGGGGATCACCAGGATAAAGCCCTGGTTCTTGATCAGCGAGGAAAAACTGGACACCCCGAACGGCATCATGAACAGGCGAAAGGTCTGCCAGTGATCGCTCCGACCGCCCTGCGGGCTGTTGACGCTCAGCATCAGGGCAAGACCGATCACGGCGCTGATGCCCAGGGAGTTGAGCCACAGGCGCGGCGCGGGGTCGAAATAGAAATAGAGGGTCACCAGATACCAGAGCAGGTAACACCAGAGCACCATTTTGCCTTTCGAAAGGTTGCCAAAGTAATCGAGCATGGGGTGAATCATCCAACCGTACTGTGGGGGGGCGACAGGAATTGAAGCCGGGGCATGGTCGCGTCGCCGCCCAAAATCCCGGGTTGCGTTTGATCCCGGGCGATGCCCGCTCCTGTGGCTTTGCTTTCCGGAGCGTACTCCGCTCCCCTCTGGCAATGCAATGGGGAAAGGGAACGTTTGGATAGGGCGATTGCCGCCCCCCGCAACCGCTGTCTAATGCGGTCGCGGGACGATGGTTCCGGCAGACTGGAATGCCTTACCGCAGGCTGTTGTAAATGGCGGCCAGCAGCCAGCCAAACAACAGGGCTGAAACAAACCAGCCGACCAGCCCCCAGAAAACGCCCGCCAGGGTCAGGTGCCAGCCCAGGGTGGCAATCTCCATATGGATCATGTGCCCGGATATGGCCATCATGAAAGCCGGCAGCAGGTAGACCAACAGGCTGCAGAGTATCCACAGTAAGCCACTGGTCAGCCCGGCGGCCAAGCCAAACTTGAATGGTTGCAATGTCATCTTTGTACCCTCCTGAATGTCATAGCCGTGGGCTGTTGCGGCTGTGGGGACTACTTCTTCAGTGACTTGTAGTCCGTTGGCAGCTTGCTGCAACACTGCGCTTCATGGGTGGCGTTGTCCTTGATGTTGTGGTCAGTCTGGCGCTGCCAGCTCAGCTTGATCCGGTGCCACCAGCCGGGGCGAACGCCGGCGCCCTGTTGCTCGACGATCTGGATGATGAGATCGATATCCTGGTGGGAGGCATCGTAGGCGATGTTCAGGGACTGCCGTGCCTCATCCACCGACACGGCATCCACCCCGGGCAGGTCGTTCAATTCCGAGTAAATGCCCTGGGCATTGCCCGCCGTCAGGCCGGTCAGGGCCAGCTTGTGATGGATCAGGAAACCCGGGTTTACGCCCTCTCGGTGTTCGCTCATTTTGTCCTCTCCCGGCCTTTCAGATAGGCCTGATCATTCCTCCTGCTGTCCCATCATCTGCATGTGGTCCATCATCTGTCCCATCATCATCTGCATCATGTCCATGCGCTCCTGCATCATGTTCATGCGCTGCTCCATCTTCATGGAGCCCTGGCTCATCGGGGCGTCATCCCCGCCTTTCGACATGCCATTCTGGTCGGACATTCCCATGCCTTTCTGGCCGGACATCTTGCCCATGCCGCCGCCCATCATGTGCATGCCCTGCTGCATGTCGTGCATGTGCCGACGCAGCATCCTGTGGGCCTTTTCACGGTCCTTTTCCTGTTTGATGTCGTTCATCCTCGACTGCATTTTTTCCATGTGCTGGTGCATGGCCATCATCTGCTCGTGGGACATCATGCCGCCGCCCATACCCTGCTGCATGCCTTGATCCATCATGCCATCGCCGTTGCCGTGCTCGGCGGCGAGGGCGGTGCCCGACAGGGCGAGGCCGAGAATGAGAATTTTGATTAACCTGTTCATGGCGTTGACCTCTCAATTGGCTTGCTTGACGTTAAACCTGGGAAACCAGCGCGGGGTGGCTTCCATGTAGCGGCGATAGCGATCGCCAAACTCTTCCAGTGCCATCGCCTCCTCCCGCCTGGCGAGGCGAACATAGACAACCACCAGCACCGGAAACATCAACAGGGTGGGAATGGTGGGCCACTGCAGCAGAAAGCCGAACATGATCAATACAAATGCCAGGTATTGGGGGTGACGGCAGCGGCTGTACCAGCCGGTTGTCGCCAGTTCGCGGTGGCGCTGGGCTCGGTGCAGCACGCCCCAGGCCGATGCCAGCAGGAAGAAACCGGCGACGATGAGGAGGTTGCTGAGGAGGTGCAGCGGGTCCAGGTGGGGGTTGCCCTCAAAGCCCAGCAGGGTGTGCCAGAGGTGGCCGTTGTCGTGGGACAGGAAATCCACATTGGGGTAGCGCTCCCCGAGCCAGCCGGACAGGAAGTAGATGGACAGGGGAAAACCGTACATCTCCGTAAACAGCGCGACGACGAACGCGGAGAAGGCGCCGAGGCTGCGCCAGTCCAGGCGGGTTCGCGGCTTGACGAAGCTGTAGGCAAACAGGATAAAGATCGCCGAGTTCAGGATCACCAGGGTCCACAGGCCGTAGGCCGGTGCGCTATTCATCTGGACGTCCTCCCCCGTGATGGACATGGGATTGCGATTGCTCCCCCTGGGACTCATCTCTTGAGGTGCTGTGGTGGCTGTGTCCGCCGTGGCCGCGATGCATAAACAGGTGCATCAGGGGACACAGCAACAGGATCAGATAGGGCAGCGCCGCGAACAGGTGCTGGCGGTGTTCCATCAGCAGGAAGTAGCTCGCTCCGGCAATCAGTAGCAGGGCGGCAAGACCCTTGCCCGATAACCAGAAGCTGTTGCGTTCGCCGCTCACGCCTGGCCCTCCCCTTGCGCAACCTTGAGTTGCCCGCGGTACATCTGCATCTGGCAGTGAAAGGCGTACTCCCCCGGTTGCAGGGCCGGCAGCTGCACGGCCTTGGTCCTGTTCAGCGGCAGGGTCTCACTGATTTCCAGCGCCGGGATCTGCAGGGTTTCCGAGCAGGGTGAGGCATCCTTGCGCAGGAACAGCAGGGTGGCCGGCGCATTGGCCGGCAACCTGATATGTGCTGGCTGGTAGACGCCGTTTTCCACCAGGATCACCAGTTCCCCGGTTACCGCCGCCACATCGGCGGGGCGGTAAATCCAGAACCACCAGACAATCAGGGCGATGAGTAGCAGTCCCGCGATATTGACCATTAACATACCCGCCCCCGCTTAATGTTCCCGGGTTTTGAAAAAACGCAGCCGGTTGGCGTTCATCACCACGGTCAGCGAGGAACAGGCCATGGCCGCCCCGGCAATGACGGGGCTGAGCAGCAATCCTATGAAGGGGTATAGCACACCGGCGGCAAAAGGTACTCCGGCAACGTTGTAGATAAAGGCGCCAAACAGGTTCTGCTTGATATTGCGCAGGGTGGCCTTGCTGACCGCGATGGCATCCGCCAGGCCGTGCAGGGAGCCCCGCATCAGGGTGATGTCGGCGCTCTCGATGGCCACATCGGTGCCGGTGCCGATGGCAAAACCGACATTGGCCATGGCCAGCGCCGGGGCGTCGTTGATGCCATCGCCGGTCATGCCGACGATCTCCCCCGCCATCTGGAGTTCCTGAATTTTTTTCGATTTGTCCTCCGGCAGCACCTCGGCAAAAAATTCCTCGATACCGGCCTTGGTCGCCACCGCCTTGGCGGTAAAGCGGTTGTCGCCGGTCAGCATCACCACGCGAATGCCGTTGTGGCGCAGGCGCCGGATGGCGGCGATGGAGTCCTCTTTGATCGGGTCGGCGACGGCGACAATCGCCGCCAGCCGGTTGTTCACCGCAAAGAACATGGGAGTCTTTGCCTCACTGGCCAGGGCCAGTGCCCTGTCCGCAAAGTCCCCCAGGGGTATATCGCGGTCGCGCATCAGTTTTTCATTGCCGAACAACAGGCTGCCGTCGTCGCTGTTCGCCTCCACCCCGTGGCCGGCGATGGCCCGAAAGTCGTGGATCTTGGCGGGCGCAATGCCCCTGTCTGCGGCGGATTCCACAATGGCCAGGGCCAGGGGGTGCTCGGAACCGGCCTCCAGTCCCGCCGCCAATGCCAGCACGCGCTGTTCATCCAGGTCCCCGGCCAGCACCACATCGGTCACCTTGGGGGCGCCGATGGTGATGGTGCCGGTCTTGTCCAGCACCATGGCGGTGATCTTGGAGGCGGTTTGCAGGGCTTCGCCGTTGCGGATCAGCACCCCGGCCTCGGCGGCCTTGCCGACCCCGACCATCACCGACATGGGGGTGGCCAGCCCCAGGGCGCAGGGACAGGCGATAATCAGCACGGTGGTGGCGGACACCAGGGCATAGGCGATAGCCGGTTGCGGGCCGAAGTTGAGCCACACCAGGGCGCTGGTGACGGCGATAATCATGATCACCGGCACGAAATAGGCGGAAATCACGTCCGCCAGGCGGCCGATGGGCGGTTTCGAGTTCTGCGCCCGCTTCACCATTTCGATGATGCGGGCCAGGGCGGTGTCCTTGCCAACTCTTGTGGCTCGAAACAGCACGGTGCCGGACTTGTTGATGGTGCCGGCGGCGATGTCATCGCCGACCGCTTTTTCCACCGGGATGGGCTCCCCGGTGAGCATCGATTCATCAATGGTGGAGTGGCCCTCGATCACCTCGCCATCCACCGGGATCTTTTCCCCGGGCCTGACCCTGACGATATCCCCGGCCTGCACCTGTTCGATGGGAATGTCCAGCTCCCGGTCCCGGCGCACCACCCGGGCGGTTTTCGCCTGCAGGCCGATCAACCGCTTGATGGCCTCGGAAGTCCGGCCGCGGGCCTTGATTTCCAGGGCCAGCCCCAGGTCTATCAGGCCGATGATCATGGTGGTGGCCTCGAAATACACGTGGCGGGCCATCTCCGGCACCATGCCGGGGAACAGCGTCACCGCCATGGAGTACAGCCAGGCGGTGCCGGTGCCCAGGGCGATCAGGGTATCCATGTTGGCGGCGTGATTTTTCACCGACTGCCAGGCGCCGACAAAAAAGTGCTTGCCGGAGAACAGCATCACCCCCAGGGTCAACACCCCGATGACCAGCCAGGCGAACCTTTCCGTCGCGGTGGTGATGGTCATCTCGCCCCCGGCGATGCTGTAGACCATCAGTGGCACCCCGAGGCCGAGGGCGATGGCCATTTCCCGCATCAGGCGCTTGTAGTAGGCCAGATCCGCCTTTTCCTTCTCGGCCAGCGCATCGCTCTCGCTGGCCGCCGCGCTGGCAGTGGCGCGGTAGCCCGCCCCTTCGATGGCGGTGATCAGGGACGGCAGGTCCGTATCGCCGGTAACGCTGACGGTGCGCTGGGCGAAATTCATCTCCGCCTTGCTCACTCCCGGCACGCGCTGCAGCGCCCCTTCGATCTTGGCGACGCAGCTGCCACAGCTGGCCCCCTCCACCAGCAACTCCCAGTGTGCGGCGGCGGGCGCTCCGCCGTGCTGGCTGGGGGTTGCTTCCTGGTGGTGATGGGCGTGCTCGTGGTGGCACTGGGTATGGGGGGCGCCGGCATGGCCTTTTGCCGTCGGTTCGCCCTGGGTTTTGGGATCGGGATCAGGGGTCTTCATGGGCTGAACTCTTCTATCAGATGGCAGACGGCGTGCCCGGTGGGCTCCCGGTCCGGCTTGTTTTTCCAGGTGGCAACGGCCTCCAGCATGCGCTGCCGCAGGCGGGCCATGTGCTGGAAGCGCTCTTCCAGCTCCCCCAGGCGCAGCTCGATCAGTTCCCGCACCATGGGGCAGGGGGTTTTGCCGTTGTCGGCGACCTCGAGAATCTGGCGGATATCGTCCACGGAAAACCCCAGGGCGCGGGCGTCGCTAATAAAGCGCAAGCGACGCTGCTGTTTTTCACCGTAGCGCTTGTAGCTGTTGGCGGGCTCCCTGTCGGGGGCGAGCAGGCCGATGCGGGTGTAGTAGCGCACCGTATCGGCGCTCAGCCCCATCCGCTTTGCCAGTTCGTTGACGCGCATTCTCACCCCCCTCGGTGGCTCCCCTTTTTTTGAGTATAGACCTGTGAGTTAGACATGGGTCAAAGGCATTTTTGGGGCGGCCTGCCGGTCGTGTAAAAGAACTGGGTAGCGGGGGAAGAAAGGCCACCAGCCCGCGGTATCCGGCAAGGTCAAAGGTGGATCCGGCAGGTTGGGCGGCTGTGGGCAAAAATGGTACATCTATCGGCAACAGCTGTGCCGCTGGCGGCTGCCAGTCAGCGTGCTCGATGGCGCCGCCTGCTAGGCGCCGTCGGGAATTTCCGGTTCTACCAGTTGCGCCAGCTGGGTCAGGGACTCCTGCCAGCCGAGATAGCAGAACTCCAACGGAATGGCCTCCGGTATGCCCTCCTGGACGATGCCCAGTTCAGTGCCGCAGGCGACGGCACGCAATGTCACTGAGACTTGCATCTCGCCCGGCAGGTTGGGGTCGTCGAAGCGGTCGCTGTAGCAGATGCGCTGGTTCGGGCTGAGCTCCCTGTAGGTGCCGCCGAAAGAATGACTGGCGCCGCTGCCGAAGTTGGTGAACGACATCCGGAAGCCGCCGCCGACCCGGGCGTCCATCTCGTGGACCGTGGCGGTGAAGCCGTGGGGCGGCAGCCATTTCGCCACGGCCTGTGGGTCGAGAAAAGCGCGGTAGATCCGTTCCGGTGGCGCGCGCAGTACCCGGTGTAATCGGACGCTGTTGCTCATGATCGGTTCCTCCTTGGTGGCTCTGCTGGGAAAGTGTTCAGGAAAACAGCCAGCGCCGGATCAGCTTCGTGTAGCGCGGCATAATGATATAGACCATCAGTGCGACCACCGTGCCCGTCACAATCAGCATATCGAGATAGTGGTTTTGAGGGATGCCGAGAGTCCGCAGCATGGGGATGAGAAGCGGGGGCAGGATCGTCACCAGTGGAAAGATCGCCGACCAGGTGACCAGGAACTGCTTCCAGCGAATGGGAACTTTTGCCTTCGAGTCGGCGGGGGTGAACAGGAACTCCAGGCCGCTGCTGATGCGGTAGTCGTCGCCCTTGACCAGCAGCGGACTGACCTTGTCGATGAGCCGGGCGCGGGTTTCCGAATCCATCCACTGCCGTAGGTGTTCGCTGGTATCGAAGCGGGTAATCACCGTGTAGGTCTCGGTGAGGCTGGGGATTGGACGCACCATGTGCCAGTCCAGGTGGCCGGGAGAGGCCTTGCAGAGCGGGGCGATCTCTTCGACCCAGGCCTCGTACTCGCCGTGCCGGTCGCCGCGCACCCGGTGGCTGATGACGACGGTGGCACCTTCGTAGCAGAGGGCGTCAGCGGTTGTCGGTGTATTCATGGGCATGGCACCTCGCAGCCCTGAGTTCGTCGTTAAGTGGCTTTGCAGCCCTGAGCTCGCTGTTAAGCGGCCTTAAAGTCCAGCGGCTCAATACCGTCGAGGTTGACGGTATCGCGGGCCACCCACAGGTCATACCTGTCCTGCATCGCCAGCCAGCTCTCGGGGCTGCGGCCGAGAACCCTGGCGAGTCGCAGAGCCATTTCAGGGCTGATGCCGCTATCACCCTTTAACAGGCGCGACAGCGTCGAGGGGGAGACCCCAAGTTTGGTTGCCAACTGTCGGGTGCTTATGTCAAAGGGCGCCAGATAGACTTCCCTGACGAATTCACCGGGGTGCGGCGGGTTGTGCATAGTCATCAGTGATAATCCTCGTAGTCGAGTACATAGGCGTTGCCGTCCCGAAATTCAAACGTCATGCGCCAGTTGCCGTTAACCCATATCGCCCAGCGGCCCGCCCCTTTTCCTTTCAATGGATGAAGGTCGAAACCGGGGATGTCCATGTCGTCCACAGTCATCGCGGTATCCAGGGCGGCCAATTACATGCGCAGCTTATTGGCATGGTCAGCTTGAATGCCCGCCGTGCTGCCAGTGGCATAGAACCGCTTTAGTCCCTTGTGGCGGAATGATTTAATCATAAAGCTATTTTAGTGTGTTGCGCATCACGCAACAATAGAGGCTGTATAGATCGAGGCGAGCCGGCACAGATATGTCCTCTCGACCGGGTTTTTCCCGGTCCAGAACACAGGCCGGTCATTCAATGGGTGCCGTTGCAGGCTAAGCGGGATATTGGCTGATCCAGTGACGGGCGATATCTTCCCGCCGGCAGATCCACACCCCATCGTGTTCCTGGATGTAATCGAGAAAGCGCGCCAGCGCCATGGCCCGTGCGGGATGCCCGCTGATGCGCCCGTGCAGGCCGACACTCATCATCTTCGGCTGTGTCTCGCCCTCCAGCCACAGCAGGTCGAAGGCGTCCTTCAACAGTTGGAAAAAATCCTCCCCCGAGGAAAAGCCGGTGGGCAGCAGATAGCGCACGTCGTTGTTGACCAGGGTGTAGGGAATGGCCAACAGCGGCGGTGCTCCCGCCAGCCAGTAGGGCAGGTCGTCGTTGTAGGTGTCGGAGCTGTAGAGAAAGCCACCCTCCTCGCGCAACAGGCGGCGGGTGTTGTGGCTGACCCGCCCGGTATACCAGCCCAGCGGGCGTTGGCCGCAGATGCGCTCGATCACCTCGATGGTCTGGCGAATATGGCGACGCTCCTCGTCTTCCGGCATATCGCGGTAATCGATCCAGCGGTAGCCGTGCCCGGCGATCTCATGTCCGGCAGCGGCGAGGGCGCGGCCGATCTCGGGGTTGAGTTGCAGCGCCCGACCGACGGCAAAGGCGGTGAGGGGCAGGTTGCGGGCCCGGAACAATTCCAGGATGCGCCACACTCCGGCGCGGGAGCCATATTCATACATACTTTCCACGCTCCAGTCCCGCTCGCCCATGCGCGGCGGACGGCCCGGCAGTTCGTGCAGGTAGCTCTCGGATTCCTTGTCGCCGTTGAGGATGGAGCGCTCCGCACCCTCCTCGATATTGAGCACAAACTGCACTGCCAGCCGTGCCTCCCCCGGCCAGCGGGGATGGGGCGGGCGACCGCCGTAGCCGACAAGATCCCTTCTCTCGGGTATAGGTGCGGCCATCAGCCCAGCTCGAAGGTGGTGACGCCAAAGATGCGTTCGTGGGCCAGCTCGGGTATGCCGCCCAGGTACATGCGCGCGCAGCCGAACACCTCGCTCATGCCGTGGTCTGCGGCGAGTGCCATGGCCGCCGGGTTGTTTTCTGGCACATCGAGAAACAGTGGGCCGCCCGCAGCGAATCCCGCCAGCCGTCGGTACAGCGTCTCGGCTATGTGTCTGTCATCGGCGAACAGCGGGGCGACCTTGCAGCCCTCGCCACAGCGCCGCACCACGCCGAAGCCACAGAGTTTGCCGTCGCGCTCATAGCCGAGAGCAAGCGCATCCGGCTGTGCAATCCAGGGTTGCAGGAACTGCGGGCGCGGGGCGGGGAAGCAGTTGCGGTCGTAGGCCTGCAGCTGGTCGAAGGGCACCTGGGCCAGCGGCACAATGTATTGATCGTCCTCGGGCGAAGTGGCCGGGGCTTCCGCAATCTCGGCGCGAAAACGCAGGTCGCGGTGGGAGAACACGAAGCCGCCCTTGGCGTAGTAATCCTGCATCTCGAACACGCCGTCCATGCCGATGCTGGCTCCCGGCTGCAGCCGCTCCAGCAGGCGCCGGCGGCGCACGTGCCAGAGGGTGTTGCCGAACCCGTGGCCGCGGTAGTCGGGGCGGACGATGAAAAAGCCCATAAAGCCGAACTGGCCGCCGTAGCTGGTGATCGCGCCGCCGCCGATCAGCTTGCCGTCCAGCTCCGCGGCGATAAAGGCCTCCGGATCGGTGGCCCAGAACAGCTCGCCATCGTGCAGGCCGGGATTCCAGCCCTCCCGCGCCGCCCAAGCGACCAGCTCATCAACTTCTGCGCGAGTCATATTGCGAATTTCAATTTCTGTGGTCATAACAACATGTCCTCACGGGCACTGCGGATACACTGCCGATAAAGGGGGGGCTCATAAAATTAGCATAGCTGATGACGCGTATCGGGCAGGGTGTCAGTTAGCAGGGGGAGGGTATATGTATAGCCATCAGGGAGAGATAGGTTTATTTCTTAACGTTGCGCTAACGGGCTTAAAAAGCGTAGATTTTGAGGTCCCAGTGAGCGAAGCGAACAAATTTTAGCGCCTGGTTAGAACCGCTACTTGTTCATAGCCCACAATATAAATGCCCCAATTCCCATCAGAGTCAGAGCTTCTTTATCTTTTTGCTTTTTGGCCTCGATGGTTGCGAGATTTTTGCACTTATGATTATAAGAACTAATTATTATTTCTCTTGCTTGAGAGACTGAGAGTTCGGGATTCTTGTAAACCGGGATGTATTTTAGATTGCTAAGAAACCCAGGTAATGAGAGTCCCTCAGTTAGAACAAGAGGCAATATTGTCTTTTTTAAAGCCCCTGCACGCCCAACCTCTTGTGATACCCAACCAGATGCTTCTGCATTTTTACTCCACAGAACCACGAATAAATCACAATCTTCAATTGCTCTCGTGATTTTATCTTGCAAACTCTCACTGGCACTTCACGGAGTGCTCCGCAATAAACACCTCAACTGGAGTGCCGTATAGCTGCTGCCTAATAAGCTCGACTTGCTCTAAGTCGTGAGTTGAGTAACTTACAAATATTTCTATCGCACAGGTTAACTCCTTATATTGTGCATAGTGCTCTAACGGCGCCAGCAACAGACCGTTTGGAGCGGAGAAAAACGCAGTGGAAACAGGTCGATTTGTGCCTGGTCATGTTAGCTGTGTGGTATCCACTCTTTGGTCTATAGGTAAAATATTGAACAGTTCGTCCAGTCTCGATATCACTCTTTGTCTAAGGCCAGTATCCAATGAACAGTCTTCCATAAATTTTTCCATCGCGCATATAACATCATTTGTAAACGACCTTACACCGATCACGACTAAACTGGGATCAACTTCAGAGTTGTACGAATGTCGCCCGCCATCGTGGTATACAAATTTGATGGTGCTGCTATCTTGCTCGTGAATCTTAGATGTGGCTCCATATGTGTGCAAGAACGCGCAGCGGGCAGCATATACGTCCTTTCCGCGATAAATATATTTTTGTTCTGGATGCCCCTGAAGGTATCTATCGACCCAGTCGATAAAATCTTTCCTTGTAACTTTCGGTTTATCCAACGAGCGTGCAAGGCTTGCCATTGAGTCGATAGATATGAAGCACATTGCCAGACTTGGGCAAACTAGACCTATTTCATCACAACTTTTAATTTGAGAAGCAAGGCTAATGATCGCTCCCCAATTTTCCTTCACTGAACTCAACGATACCTCCGGTGGAATTTGCAGGCCAAAAGTAGCTAACGATTTGGGTAAGGGGCGCGCAGCGAAGTGTCGCGTCCCAGTGAGCGATAGCGAACGAACTTGACCCTTTTGTTAGGATTTTGCTTTTGCATTGCCTACTGATCTCCACCATAAATATAGGCCTAAACCGAGAAACAAATGTGGAGCACCCAAATAGTAAATGGCCTCATTTTGAGCCTGGATCGCCATCATAAGTAGATGTGCGATAAAAATTACAGCTAGTACATATAACACCGAGAGTCGTATATATTTTGTTGATACACATTTAATAACGGCATACCACACAACAAGACTAGCCGCGATCAGCCATATTATTACCGCCCAATCAATAATGCTTTTATCCCAGATGCTTTTTGCACCCTTGTTGTCCCACATGAACATGAAATATGTGAGAAAGGATATTGCCAGACCATAAACCGCTATAAGCATTGCTGCTATTGTTCTTTTTATTCGTCCGGCAGAATCTTCCATTTCGTAACCCTAACAGTCTGTTAATGATGGCTTTGCCATCATAATAATTATTAGCGGGCATTCCTCATAATTGGCCACATCAAAGCTCACGCTTTGTAACCTTCTGAAAAATAGCAGGATATTTTCATTGGTTTACTCGGGTTTCTATTAAAGAGGCCAGACCATCTTTAATTCCGAGGTGTTTGCTTGTGGGAGGTAGCAGGGGGCAGTGTGTGGAAGGCATGTTGAATCTCCTTTTCTAGTCCCGTTCATATTTAACGACCCGTTGCCAAGTGTTCCATATTCTCTGTCGGGTGCAAATCCCTTTGGTTTCTCAAATCTACAGCTGATCGCCAGCTACTCATCCACCCACACTTTGCGGATCGGCTCGCCAAAATCGTCGTAGATGATTTTTTGTTTCGGCCGGGCGGTGCGCTGGCTGGCGGTTTTGGTTTTCTTCTGGCGACGGGCATCCAGTGCTGCCATGACTTCGGGAATGGGGGTGCGCTCGGCCTTGGGTTGGTTGAAGAACACCGTGGGCAGGCCTTCCATGGGGTTGTCGCGGCCGCTGACCCCGCGGGGAATCTGGTGAATTTCGCCACCTGTTTTCAGGTACTGCTCCACCTGCTGTTGCAGCTCGCGGCGGATCTGATGTTTGGTGGGCGCTTTGTTCACGAAAGTTGGTCTGCCATAGGGGAATCGTCCATTCTACCAGTGATTCCAGACCGGTTGGCAGCTATCGGGCAGCGTTGGGAAATGACCGAGTTCTGCCCAGGGCTGGCCCGGCTGGTGAAAATCGGAGCCGCAGGAGGCCAGCAGGCCCTGTTGCTGGCAGATGCCGGCCAAGTCGCGGGTCAGTTGCGGCAACTGCTTGCCGGAGATCACTTCCATGCCCTGGCCGCCGACGGCGCTGAAGTCGTCCAGCAGCGCCAGCAGCCTGGTGCGGGTGAGGTTGTATTTGTCCGGATGGGCCAGCACGGCGGTGCCGCCGGCATCGCGAATCCACTGGATCACCTGGGGCAGGCTGGCCCACAGCTGTTTCACATCGCCGGGCTTGCCGGCGCCCAGGTATTTCTTGAAGGCCTGGCGGATATTGCCGACGGCGCCGATATTGACCAGATGCTGGGCGAAGTGGGGGCGACCGATATTGTCGTTGCCCGCCAGCGCCGCTGCCCCGGCCAGGGTATCCGGCAGCCCGGCATGAGCGAGTGTTTCGGCGATCTGTTCCGCCCGCTGCTGGCGCACCCGGTGCTGGAAATGGGTGCCGGCGCGCATGGCATCGCTGTGCGGGTTGATGTTCAGCCCGACCACGTGCACGCCGATCTTGCGCCAGCTGGTGGAGAATTCGACTGCGGGAATCAGCTGGATCGACTGCTCGGCAAGATCCAGCTGTTCAAAGGCGGCGGTGGTGTCGTGGTCGGTAATGGCCAGGGTGTCCACGCCGGATTCGACGGCGAGCTGCACCAGCTGTGCTGGAGTGAGGGAACCGTCGGAACAGGTGGTGTGGCAGTGCAGGTCGAAGATCATCCGGCGATTATAGCCCCTTGTGTAGGCTCCGGGGGTTTGCCGCTATACTGCGGCCATGGATTATGTCTCCCCGATCAGCCTTTCCCAGCAGCAACAGGTGCTCGCTCAAACCAGTCGATTTATCGAACTGGGCGCCGAGCTGTTGCGGCGGCCCGTTGCCGAGGTGCCGGTGGCCTTTGATCTGCGCGGTCGCACTGCCGGCATGTACCGGGTCCGGGGCAAGCAGCGGCTGATTCGCTACAACCCGTGGATTTTTGCCAAGTATTTTGACGACAGCCTCAATGTGACGGTGCCCCACGAGGTTGCCCATTACCTGGTGGACTGTCTCCACGGCATTGGCCGGGTCAGGCCCCACGGCCCGGAATGGCGGCGGATTATGGACGCCTTTGGGGTGAATAGCCGCGCCACCGCCAGCTTTGATCTCGAGGGCATTCCGCGGCGCCGGCAACAGCAGTTCCCCTATCGCTGTGGCTGCCAGACCCACCAGTTGGGTTCCCGTCGTCATCTCAAGGTGCAGCGGGGCGAGGCGCGCTACCGCTGCCGCGATTGTGGCGTTTCCCTGGTGGCTACCCAGCAATGAGCTGGTTCGTGTACATGATTGAAGCCGGTGACGGTTCCCTGTATACCGGCATCACCACCGATGTGGCGCGGCGCTTTGCCGAACACCGGGACGGCAAACTGGGGGCCCGCTTTTTTAACGGCCGCCAACCGAAGCAGGTGGTGTATGTGGAGGCGGCGGAGGATCGCAGCAGCGCTTCGAAGCGGGAGGCGGCGATCAAGCGATTGCGCCGTCAGCAGAAACTGGCATTGATTGGTGGAGAAGCCGCCGATGACGACAACGGTTAAGCACGATCCTACCCGGCAGCGTTTTTATATCGAGCTGGAGCGCGGCGACGCGGTACTGGAGTACCAGTTATTGCCCGGCCAGACGGTGAATTTCTCCCGGACCTTTGTGCCGGGGGAGTATCGCAATCATGGCCTGGCGGAAAAACTGGTGCGCACCGGGCTGGCCTGGGCGAACCAGCAGGGGCTCAAGATTAGAGCGACCTGCTGGTATGTGCAGAAATTTCTCTAGCAGAAATTATGAAAAACGTTATCGAGGCAGGCACTACAAGGCAAGAAAAGCCGAAAGGGCGGAGTTTAGTTGGGCTAAATGAGCACCTTGAAGCTTTTCTTAACGCCGTAGCGGCCACGCAGGTAGTTTTTTACTCGTAGGTACAAAGATAAGCAGTGTCTATAGCTACTTGCAGTTGAAAGGCTTCATTGGCTGCCACTGCAAAGCTGTCGCCGGCATTGAAGGTCTGCCAGTCGTCGCGGCCGGGCAGTTTCACGGTCAGCGCGCCGCTCACCACGGTCATCACTTCTTTCTTGCTGGTGCCGAATTCGTATTCGCCCGGCGCCATCACGCCGACGGTGGCGGGCAGGGTTTCGGTCTGGAAGCCGATGGACACCACGGTGCCGTCAAAGTATTCGTTCACTTTAAACATGGAGATGCTCTCAACAGGTTGGGTAAAAACAGGTTGGCTAAAAACAGGGCCGCTATAGTACCCGCACTGTGCGGCCGATAGAATGCGCCCTTTGAGATTTTTGCGAGCCCCGATGTGAAACCCTGGGATGTGATTGTCATTGGCGCCGGTGCGGCGGGCTTGATGTGCGCGGCGGTGGCCGGGCAGCGGGGCCGGCGGGTGCTGGTGCTGGAGCGGGCCAACAAGCCGGGCAAGAAGATCCTCATGTCCGGGGGCGGGCGCTGCAACTTCACCAACCTCTATGTGGAGCCGGACAATTTCCTCTCCGACAACCCGCATTTCTGCAAGTCCGCCTTGAGCCGCTACAGCCAGTGGGACTTTATCGAACTGGTCAACAAACACGGCATTGCCTACCACGCGAAAACCCTCGGGCAGCTGTTTTGTGATCACAGCTCCCGGGACATCCTCGACATGCTGCTGGCGGAAGCCGAGCGGGCCGGGGTGCAGTTGAAAACCGGCTGTGATATCCGCGAGGTGGAATATGAGGACAGCTTTCGGATTGTGACGGCCCAGGGCGAGTTTCGCGCTGCTTCACTGGTGGTGGCCTGCGGTGGCCTGTCGGTGCCGACCCTGGGTGGCTCCGACTTCGGTTACCGGCTGGCGCAGCAGTTTGGCCATGGCCTGATCCCATTGCGGGCGGCACTGGTGCCCTTTACCTTCAGCGATGGTTTTAAGCTGTTGTCGGAGAAACTCTCCGGCCTGTCGGTGCCGGTCCGGGTGACGGCCGCTGGGCAGCCCTTTCTGGAAAACATGCTCTTTACCCACCGGGGACTCAGTGGTCCGGCGGTGTTGCAGATTTCCAGTTACTGGCGCGAGGGGCAAACGGTGCAGATCGACCTGTTGCCCGGCATCGATGCCGGACAGTGGTTACTCGAATTGAAAACAGTGCAGCCGAAGGCGCTGTTGCGCACGCTGTTGTCCCACCAGCTGCCCCGCAAACTGGTGCTGGAACTGGAAGCCATGTGGTGGCCGCAACAGGCGGAAAAACCCCTGGCCGAATGGCCGGATAAACAACTGCTGGCGGTGGCCGGGCAACTGCAGTGCTGGGAGCTGAAACCTTCCGGCACCGAGGGCTACCGCACCGCCGAGGTGACCCTGGGCGGGGTGGATACCCGGGAGCTGTCCTCCAAGACCATGGAGAGCCAGCGCCAACCGGGTTTGTACTTTGTCGGCGAGGTGCTGGATGTCACCGGCCACCTGGGTGGCTTTAATTTTCAATGGGCCTGGGCATCCGGGGTGGCCGCCGGACAGAGTGTATAGACGGGTTTTGCGATGCTGAAAGAAGAGTTGATACGGGAAACCGCCAAGATTGGCTGGCGGGAGCTGGAGCGGTTTTTTGCCAATGGCACCACCATCTACGTGGCGCCGGAACTGGACATGATCGAGGTGGCCTGGGAAATCTGCCAGGACAATAAAGAGAAAGTCCTGGCCTGGATGACCGCCGGGCAGGTGGGGCAGGTCAGCGATGAGCAGGCTGCCGCCTGGCTGGAAACCGACGCGCTGGTATGGTCGGTTGTGGTGAAGCCCTGGGTGCTGGTGCAGCCGATCAGAAATTAATAATTACTGTTTCCCGAGCCAGGTTTCTGGGCTGATGCTCAGGGTGGTGATTTCATCCCCAAACCACAGGGCGTCATCCTGAATGGTGGCCTGTAGCGACATGCTGCGCTGGGCCAACGCGGCCAGCCCGGCGGTATCCTCCGGTGACAGGTAGATCACCCGGAGATTGTCGAAACGGCGCAGGTCGCCCTGGATGTTCTGCCACCATATCGGCGCATTGCGGGCGCCATAGGCGTAAACGATCACCTGCCCGGCCCGGTTGCAGGCCTTGCGGATACGGCGTTCGTCGGGCAGCCCCACTTCAATCCACAGTTCGATTTCCCCCTGCAGATTTTTCCGCCACAGGTCCGGTTCGTTGTCAGTGGAGAGACCGCGGGTGAATTGCAGCTGTTCGTCGGCGTTGAGGGCGAAGGCCAGCAACCGAATCATCATCCGCTCGTCGGTTTCCGAGGGGTGGCGGGCGAGGGTGAGGGCATGGCTCTGGTAATAGCCCCGATCCATATCCGAGACATTCAGATCGGCTTTAAAAACTGTGGCTTTCAGTGCCATATTTCAGTGCCATGTAGGTAGGGTGGTTGGGGCAGACCGGCTGCCCCGTGCTGTGGGTCTTGTCAGCGGGATCAGGTAATAATGCCAGAACCGCCCATGCCACCCATTCCACCCATACCTCCGGGGCCGCCACCCTGGCCGGGGACGACGATTTTCGAGGCCTGTTCGCGGCGCAGTTCTTCCAGTTCCCTGGCGGTGCGCTCGACGGCGGCTTCCGCTTCGGCGCCAAATTGTTCGGCGGCTTCGCCAATGCTGTTGGCTGCCAGCGGGAAGTTGATCGGCAGGGCGCCCATCGGACTCATGACCTGGGTGGAACCCATGTAGAGCACCTGGCGTTCGGGGTCGGGCTCGCCGGCCGGGGTCACCGGGGTGAGGCGGCGGATGCTGCCGATTTTCTGATCGGTGAAAATTTCTTCCAGATACAGTTCGGCGGGGTTCATGCTGGCGTCAAATTGCTTGGAATTGCTCATGTTCTTGCTTCGTCGTTGTATTAAAAGAGGCCGCACACCCTACCAGATTTTTGCGGGGGCGTCAGGGGGCGGTAATCTGTGATTTCAGGGTGTCCACCAGGGCATTGGCCGCCGAGGAAAGCGGGTAGCGGCGGCGGGTGAGGATGCCCACCCGGCGGGTGACAGCCGGCTCGGTGAGCAAGCGGCTTTCCGCGCCCAGCGCCTCCATCTGCTGGATGGCCAGGGAGGGCACCACACTGATGCCCAGGCCGCCGGCGACCATGGAACCGATGGAGGCCAGCTGGTGGGCTTCGAATTCCACGGTGAGTTTGATGCCACAGCTGGCGGTGGTGTCGTCGATCATCTGGCGCATGGCCGAGGGCCGCTGCAGGGCGACAAAGGGGTAATCCTGCAATTGTGCCCAGCGGATTTTCTGCTGTTTCAGCAACGGGTGGTCGGGCGGGGTGACCACATAGAAGTTGTCCTCAAACAGCGGTTCAAAGTGCAGGTCTTCGGACTCGTCCAGATCGAAGGTGACGCCCACCTCCACCCGGCCCTTGCGCACCATTTCCACCACTTCCTCGGCCACCACGTCCTGGACGGTGATGTTGATGTCGGGGAAATGGGCGCGGAAGTAGTGCAGTGCCTTGGGCAGCTTGCTGATGGAAAAGGAGGCCATGGTGGCGATGGCCAGTTTGCCGCGGCGCATGGCGAACAGATTGTGCAGGTCGGTCAGCGCGTTGTCCCAGTCCGCCAGCAGGCGCTGGGCCACCGGCAGAAAGGCCTCTCCCTCGGGGGTCAGCGAGAGGGTGCGGGTAGTGCGTGCCAGCAGCTTGCCGCCCACCACTTCTTCCATGTTTTTCAGGGCGATACTCAGGGCGGGCTGGGAGAGGTGCAGACGCTCCCCGGCTTCGGCGAAGTTGTGGGTTTGTGCCACGGTGACGAAGGCCTTGAGTTGTTTGATGGTGATATCCATAAGTCCATTCTATTTATAAGCGAGGTTAATCAGTTGATTAAAATTTTACGCTTGATAAATATATTCCGCTATAGGATGCTTTGTCCCGTTTTGCAAGCCTGAAGTTAAGGCTGCCGGGGTAGGTAATAAAAAAACGACTGAGGAGTTAAGTTCATGGCGGGTTTCGATAAGGTGGTGAGCACCTACGAAGAAGCGATGGCGGGTCTCGAAGATGGCATGACCGTCATAGCAGGGGGTTTTGGTATCTGCGGTATCCCCGAAAATCTGATCAAACAGATCAAGAAAATGGGTACCAAAGAACTCACTATTGTTTCCAACAACTGTGGTATTGACGGTTTCGGCCTGGGCATTCTGCTCGAAGATCGCCAAATCAAGAAAATGGTGTCTTCCTACGTGGGTGAGAACAAGCTGTTTGAAGAGCAGTTGCTCTCCGGCCAGCTGGAAGTGGAATTGACGCCCCAGGGCACCCTGGCGGAAAAAATGCGCGCCGCCGGCGCGGGCATTCCGGCCTTCTACACGGCGACCGGTTATGGTACCGACATTGGCGAAGGCAAGGATGTGCGCGAGTTCGATGGTCGCAAATACATTCTGGAAGAGTCCATTAAGGGCGACTTTGCCATTGTCAAAGCGTGGAAAGCGGACCGTTATGGCAACGCCATCTACCGCAACACGGCCATGAACTTCAATCCCATGGCCGCCACTGCCGGCAAGGTCTGCGTGATGGAAGTGGAAGAGATTGTCGAGCCCGGCGAACTGGACCCGATGCACGTTCATACCCCTGGTATTTACGTGGATCGCCTGATTCAGGGCACTTTCGAAAAACGTATTGAAATACGTACCGTTCGCCAAGGCTAAGAGGAGAGACAATCATGGCACTTTCTCGTGATCAAATGGCTATCCGTGTCGCCCGCGAGCTGCAGGATGGTTTCTACGTAAACCTCGGTATTGGTATCCCCACGCTGGTGGCGAACCACGTGCCGGAAGGTATGGAAGTAATGTTGCAGTCCGAAAACGGCCTGCTGGGTATGGGCCCGTTCCCCACCGAAGACCAGGTCGACCCCGATCTGATCAACGCCGGCAAACAAACTGTGACTACCGCCAAGGGCGCTTCCATTTTCTCATCGGCGGAATCTTTCGCCATGATCCGCGGCGGCCATGTGGACCTGACCGTACTGGGCGCGTTTGAAGTGGACGTGCACGGTAACATCGCTTCCTGGATGATTCCCGGCAAGCTGGTGAAGGGCATGGGCGGCGCGATGGACCTGGTGGCCGGCGCTGATAACATCATCGTATTGATGACCCACGCCGACAAATACGGCAACTCCAAGCTGTTGCCGGAATGCACCCTGCCGCTGACCGGCGCGGGCTGCATCAAGCACGTGTTGACCGATCTGGCCTACATGGAAATTCGCGATGGCAAATTCCACCTGGTGGAACGCGCCCCGGGTGTTTCCGTCGAGGAGATCATCTCCAAGACCGCCGGCGAGCTGGTTGTTCCCGACCACGTGCCGGAGATCCAGTTCTGATCTTCGCAAGCCGCACTGAAAAAGGCTCCCTGACGGGGGCCTTTTTTCTGCCTGCATGGTTTAGGTCAATCACCAGCGGGGTGGATTTTTGTAATGTTCAGCGAATGACTTACACTGCTCGTTCCCATAGGTTTAATCTGTAATTCACCGTCAGCCTGACTCTGCCCCTGGCTTGCGGCCATCCAATTCGCGAGGTAACAGTATGTTGAAAGGTAAAACGGCGCTGGTGACCGGTTCCACCAGTGGTATTGGCTACGCCATGGCTGATCGTTTGGCCGAAGCCGGGGCCAACATCGTTCTGCACGGTCTGATGGATCCCGCGCAGGGTGTGGCCCTGGCCGAGGAATTCGAGTCCCGTTACGGTATTGGCTGCCTGTTCAGCGATGCGGATATCTCCACTGCCGAGGGCAACGAGGCACTGGTTGCCGCGGCGCTGGAAAAGTTCGGCCGGGTGGACATCCTGATCAATAACGCCGGTATTCAGTACACCGCCTCGGTGGAGGATTTCCCGGTGGCGAAATGGGATGCCATTATCGCCATCAACCTCAGTTCCGCGTTCCACACCACCCGTCTGCTGGTGCCCGCTATGCAACAGCGCGGCTGGGGTCGCATTATCAACATCGCCTCGGTACACGGCCTGGTGGCGTCCCTGCAAAAGGCCGCCTATGTGGCCGCCAAACACGGCATTGTCGGCCTCACCAAGGTGGTGGCGCTGGAAAATGCCGAGAAGGGCGTCACGGTGAATGCCATCTGTCCCGGCTGGGTGGATACCGAACTGGTGGCGGCGCAGTTCCAGGCCACGGCGGATCGCGACGGTGTGGATTTTGAAGAGGGCAAGCGCCGCACCATCATCGCCAAGCAGCCTATGCCCCGGGCCACCCAGCCCTCCGCGCTGGGGGAGCTGGCGGTGTTTCTCTGCTCCGAGGCGGCGGCGACCATTACCGGTGCCAGCCTGCCGGTGGACGGTGGCTGGACTGCCCAGTAACCAGCCCGGTAATTCAGCCCAGTGACCCGGCCCAGCGGGTTATTGCCATGACCTCCCCTGAACTGTCTGTTTTACAGACAGTTATGTCGGGTTTGCGGTAGAATCCGCGCCTTTCTCCAGCTCGGACACCTTTTATCGGGTGGCCGGGCCAGCTAACAGGACAGGTAACGTGTCAGGCAAGGTAGGTTTTATTTCGCTCGGCTGCCCCAAGGCGCTGGTGGACTCTGAACGCATTCTCACCCAGTTGCGGCTGGAGGGTTACGAAGTGTCCCCCAGTTACGAGGACGCCGACGTGGTGGTGGTCAACACCTGCGGTTTTCTCGACAGTGCCAAACAGGAATCCCTGGACGCCATCGGCGAGGCCATGGCGGAAAACGGCCGGGTGATCGTCACCGGCTGTATGGGCGGCGACGAGCAGGCGATCCGCGATGTCCACCCGGGGGTGCTGGCGGTGTCCGGTCCCCACCAGTACGAGGCGGTGGTGGGCGCGGTGCACGAATACGTGCCGCCGAGTGCCGAGCACAATCCCTATGTGGATCTGGTGCCCGCGCAGGGCGTCAAGTTGACCCCGCGTCACTACTCCTACCTGAAGATTTCCGAGGGCTGCAACCACCGCTGCAGTTTCTGCATCATTCCCTCCATCCGCGGCGATCTGGTGAGCCGACCCATCGGCAGTGTCATGGATGAGGCGCAACGGCTGGTCAATGCCGGCACCAGGGAGTTGCTGGTGATTTCCCAGGACACCAGCGCCTACGGGGTGGATGTAAAATTCCGCACCGGCTTCTGGCAGGGCCAGCCCGTCAAGACCCATATGCAGCAACTCTGTGAAGCCCTGGGTGAACTGGGGGTGTGGGTGCGGCTGCACTATGTGTATCCCTATCCCCACGTGGACAATGTGCTGCCGCTGATGGCGCAGGGCAAGATCCTGCCCTATCTGGACATTCCCTTCCAGCACGCCCACCCCGAGGTGCTGAAGGCCATGAAGCGCCCGGCCAATGAAGAGAAAGTGCTGGAGCGGATTCGCCGCTGGCGGGAGATCTGCCCGGACCTGACCCTGCGCAGTACCTTTATCGTCGGCTTCCCCGGTGAAACCGAGGAGCACTTCCAGTATCTGCTGGACTGGTTGCAGGAGGCACAGCTGGATCGGGTCGGTTGCTTTAAATACGAGGCTGTTGACGGTGCTCCCGCCAATGCACTGCCCGGCGCGGTGCCGGAAGACGTGAAGCAGCAACGCTGGGAGCGTTTTATGGAAACCCAGCAGGGCATCAGCGCCAAGCGTTTACAGCGCAAGGTGGGACGCACCATCGAGGTGCTGATCGACGAAATCGACGAGGAGGGCGCCGTTGGCCGCTCCAGTGCCGATGCCCCGGAGATCGATGGCAGCGTCTACCTGGATGGCGCCTTTGATCTGAAGCCCGGTGACCTGGTGAAGGCCAGGGTGGTCGAGGCGGATGACTACGATCTGTGGGCCGAGCTGTTATAACTTCTGGGCGCACCCGACAATAAAAAAGGCCAGCGCAATGCTGGCCTTTTTGTTTGCTGGGGCAGTGCCGATCAGTGCTCGTGCCCGCCCGCGCCGTGAACATGGCCGTGAGCCAGTTCTTCCTCGGAGGCTTCGCGCACGGTCTCGATTTTGACGTCGAAGGTGAGCTCCTTGCCCGCCAGCGGGTGGTTGCCGTCCACGGTGACTGTTTCGTCAGTGGTGGCGGTGACCACAACGGATACCGGGCCGGAGGGGGTCTGTGCTTCAAAGCGCATGCCGGGTTTCACTTCGTCAATGCCCTGGAAGGCCTCGCGGGGTACTTCCTGAACCAGGTGGTCCTGGTATTCGCCGTAGGCTTCGGCGGCGGGCACGGTGACTTTCATGGTGTCACCTTCGGTTTTGCCCTCCATCGCCTGTTCCAGACCGGGGATGATGTTCTTGTGGCCGTGAATGTAGGCCAGGGGTGCCGCATCGACGGAGGAATCCAGCTGAACGCCGTCCTCGTCGGTGAGTATGTAGTGAAAGTGCACGACGGCGTTTTCAGTAATGTTCATGTGGATTCCTTCTAAGGGGAATGAATTTGGAATGAGGGGGGCATTATGGGTGATGGGGTCCCTTTTGCCAAGGAAGGGGGCTGGCAGGGGTTGGCCAGAGTTTTTTTGACCCGGTTGGCCAATTTTGGTCACTGGCAGCACTTGCCTGTGGAAGCGGCGGTGGACGGATTTAGCCGCCCGCTCGACATCGCCCGCGGTATCTCGGGAGGTTGCGGCTGAGTGGTCGCTAGCAGCGTCTGGAATATGGCGGGGTTTTTTGGGAGCTACTACCTATAGTGTTTTGTCTGGCGGAAAGCACTAGATGTTGTATACTCAGTCTCGTTCAGCAGCCATTGTCGGTTTGTAAAAAGTCCCTTGAGAAAGACTGAAAACCGCCAAATCCGGGGTGTGCACTGAAGATTTTCCCCGTTTTCTGGCTGCACCGCGATTGCTCAAGTCATCACTGCACAAGGAAAAAAATACTGCCATGTCGATAGAAGCCCTGAAAACAGCAGACGAGCCTTCCCCCATCGAAATCAAGCTTCAATCAGCCTCAGAAGACATCTGGGATAAAAAGTACCGCCTCAAGGATAAGAGTGGCAATGCCGTGGATGCCACCATTGATGGCACCTACAGCCGGGTGGCCAAGGCCTTGTCCGAGGTGGAAGAGCCGGGCAAGCAGGCGCACTGGTACGAACGTTTTCTGTGGGCGCTGCGCAATGGGGCGATTCCCGCCGGACGCATTATTTCCAACGCCGGGGCGCTGGAGCACAAACCCGCCACCTCGACGATTAACTGCACCGTGTCCGGCACCATCCAGGATTCCATGCAGGATATCCTCGAAAAGAACCTCGAGGCGGGCCTGACCCTCAAGGCCGGCTGCGGGATCGGTTACGAGTTCTCCACCCTGCGCCCGCGCGGCGCCTATGTATCCGGTGCCGGCGCCTACACCTCCGGCCCGCTGTCCTTCATGGATATCTTCGACAAGATGTGTTTCACCGTCTCCTCCGCCGGCGGCCGCCGCGGCGCCCAGATGGCCACCTTTGATGTCAGCCATCCCGATGTGGTGGACTTTATCCGCGCCAAGCGCGAGGACGGCCGCCTGCGCCAGTTCAATCTGTCACTGCTGGTGACGGAAGAATTCATGGAAGCGGTGAAGAGCGATGGTGACTGGTCCCTGTGCTTCCCGGTTTCCCGCAAGGAAGTGGAGCAGGGCACGGTGGATATCGCTGACGATACCCTGGTGTGGCGGGAATTTCCCACCACAGAGGGCTACGTGGCCAATGACGAAGGGCTGGTGGCCTGCCGCATTTACCGCACCGTGAAAGCCCGCCATCTGTGGAACGTGATCATGAGTTCCACCTACGATTACGCCGAGCCCGGTTTTATCCTGATCGACAAGGTCAACCAGCTCAACAACAACTGGTTCTGCGAGAACATCCGCGCCACCAACCCCTGTGGTGAACAGCCCCTGCCGCCCTATGGCAGCTGCCTGTTGGGCTCCATCAATCTCACCAAGTTTGTGTTGAACCCCTTTACCGACAAAGCCCGCTTTGACTGGGAGAACTACCGCGAAGTGGTGTCGGTATTCACCCGCATGCTCGACAACGTGGTGGAAATCAACGGCCTGCCCCTGGAGGGCCAGCGCAACGAGATCACCCGCAAGCGCCGCCACGGTATGGGCTTCCTGGGGCTCGGTTCCACCATGACCATGCTGCGGGTGCCCTACGGCAGCAAGGCGTCACTGGAGCTGACCGAACAGGTCTCCCGGGAGATGGCCCTGGCGGGCTGGCGCACCGGTCTCGAGCTGGCCAAGGAGAAAGGGCCGGCGCCGATCATGGATGAGGAATTTGAGGTGACTGAGGCAATGCTGCACCGCCGTCCGGAAATGGCGAAAGACGGCATTGTGGTGGGCGCTAAACTGAAGGGCAAGGTGCTGCAGGCCCGCTACAGTCGCTACATGCAGAAAGTGGCGGAAGTGGACCCGGATCTGGTGGACGAGATTGCCAACCTCGGCTGCCGCTTTACCCACCATTCCTCCATCGCCCCCACCGGCACCATTTCCCTGTCCCTGGCCAACAACGCCAGCAACGGTATCGAGCCGAGCTTCGCCCACCACTATTCGCGCAATGTGATTCGCGAGGGCAAGAAATCCAAGGAGAAAGTGGACGTGTTCTCCTACGAGCTGCTGGCCTACCGCGAACTGATCAACCCGGCGGCGATGCCGTTCAGCGAAAAAGACGGTGAGAAACTGCCGGACTACTTTGTCTCCAGCGATGACATCAAGCCGAAGCAGCACGTGGATGTGCAGGCGGCGGCCCAGAAGTGGGTGGACTCCTCCATTTCCAAAACCATCAATGTGCCCACCGACTGCGACTTCGAGGACTTCAAGGACATCTACATGTATGCCTATGAAAACGGCCTCAAGGGTTGCACCACCTTCCGCTTCAACCCGGAGGCATTCCAGGGCGTACTGGTGAAGGAAAAAGACCTGGAGAACACCACCTATCAATTTACCCTGGAAGACGGCACCACCGTGGACCTCAAGGGTAACGAGGAAGTGGAGTACGACGGCGAGACCCATACCGCCGCAAACCTGTTCGATGCCTTGAAAGAAGGCTACTACGGAAAATTCTGATTGGAAGCACTGACATGACTGTAAAACTGGACAAGAAAATCGTTGGCTACAAGGTCGTGACCCCTTCCAACGACGACGCGATGCCGGTAGCGAAACCGGCAGAATCAGAGCTGGAACGCTCCATTGAACAGATGCACGAAAACCTCAGCCGCCCGGAAGAGCTGCACGGGTCGACCTACAAGGTGAAAACCCCGCTGTCTGATCACGCGCTATATATCACCATCAATGACATCATCCTGAACCAGGGCACGGATCACCAGCAGCGCCGTCCCTTCGAGATCTTCATCAACTCGAAGAACATGGATCAGTTCCAGTGGGTGGTGGCGCTGACCCGGGTGATCTCCGCGGTATTCCGCAAGGGCGGTGACTGCACCTTCCTGGCGGAAGAACTGAAGGCGGTATTCGATCC